>JADFQH010000145.1 GCA_022561895.1 Methanobacteriota archaeon
GCGCCTACTGCCACCCTTCTTGAAGCAATGCAGGTGATCGATAAGGGGGCTCGCGGGGTCGCCTTTGTTGTCAGCGCCTCTGGGAAGGTAGTTGGGACGAGGATGCAGTCGTACAGGACCGCGAGTCGGGTGTCTACACGAATCCTACGAAGGTGCGAGAGATCGACTTCGAGGGCGAGTACTTTTCTGTAGTTGGCCCGCACGGCTGTGAACCATCGCCCCAGCGAACACCAGTGATCTATCAGGCCGGCTCCTCAGAGCGGGGCCGGGCGTTCGCGGCGGAGAACGCAGAGGCGGTCTTCACCAGTCAGCCAACAGAGGGAGGCATCCGGGAGTACATGGACGATATGCGCGAGCGGGCCGCTACCTATGGCCGGGATCCTGATTCGCTCGATTTCTTCGCCGGGATTGTGCCCATCGTCGGCCAGACAAGTGAGATCGCCGAAGCGAAACACGAGAGCTACAAAGAGACGATCGACGTGGAGGCGACCCTTGCCCTCCTGAGTGGCTTCATGGATATGGATCTCTCGGAGCTTGACCCCGACCAGAAACTCGAACACATCGAAACCGAAGCGATTCAGGGTGCGGTCAACGCCTTTACGAAGAGCGATCCGGAGCGCGAGTGGACCGTGAGAGAAATGGCTCAGTTCGCCGGGCTCGGGACCACCTCGCCGGTCGTCGTCGGCACCGCCGAGGAGGTCGCGGACGCCTTCGAGTACTGGTTCCACGAGGTCGGCGTCGACGGGTTCAACGTCAAAGAGGTGGTCCGTCCGAGTAGTTTGGGGGATTTCGTCGATCTCGTCGTGCCCGAGCTACGGGAGCGCGGGCTCGTCAGGGAGAACTACGAGGGCGACACCCTGCGCGAGACCATGACTGGGGGATCGAAACTCGCCGACGATCACCCCGGCAAGCGCGAGGCGATCGAGGCGATGGGGCTGCGGTAGAGAACGTATACGAGCTACAGCGAAACCGCCATCATCACCTCATCGACGTACTCGTCGTCGATCTTGTAGTGGTTCTTTCGGACGGCTTCGGTCTCCCAGTCGTGCTCTTCGAGAAAGTCAATGGCTCCTTCGTTGGTCGAGGGTACACTCTGATAAACCCGCTCGTAGCCCTGTGTCCCGGCCCATTCGAGCGCGCGCTGGAGCAGATGGCTCCCGAGACCGTAGCCACGGTACTCTTCGAGCACGCCGAGGGTGAGTGCCGCCGTATGCGAGAGCTTCTCTATCTCTGGCGACTGGAGGTGGACCCAGCCCACGACCTCTTCATTGACTGTCGCCACGAAGAACACCCGCGACTCGACGTCGTCCTGTCTGAGTAGTTCGCGCTCGTGATCGAGCTCTTGGGCGACCGTCTCGGCGACGATGTAGGTTCGCTTTTCGGCGACCTGTCTCAGTACGCCAAGAATGCCCGAAAGATCGGCCTGCCGGGCGGGCCGGACGTGGAACTCGATATCGTCGCGGGTGAACTCCTCCTCTTCGCCTTCGAGTTCGGGGACGACCTGTAGCCCGCCGCCGAGGGCGTCCTCTATGAGTCCGTTTCGCTTCATGATGGCGACATGGTGGCGGAATCCGCCGGGATCCTGTGGGAAAACCTCCCGCTGAACGCTCTCGTAGTCGGTCGGGCCGCTCTCCTTGACGTAGTCGTAGATTCGCTCGCGGTCGTTGTGGTCGAGGTCGGATCGGGTCTGTGCGTTCATGATCTGTGATACCACATCACGGATCAATAATCTTGCGTCCGAACCTCTCTGCGATTCGGAACATGTGTCAGCAGTTGGGCGGTGTCCCGAAGGTCGTGGGTCCCGACGAACAGTTCAGCACCCTCTCGAACGGAGAACGCCGCATCGATCTCGACGCCGTAACACAGCGCGTACAGTTCGAGCCACGTGTTCAGCGCCCGTTCTAACTCGTCGTGTTCTTCCTCCGAAAGCCGCTCGCCGGAAGAGCGCGCTGCGATATATCTCTCAAGGACTGGCCAGAGCCCCTCGCAGAGATACGAAAGCGACCGCTCATCCGGGTTTTCGGGCGGCTCGAACGCCGCCCGCTCTTTGAGAGCGTGTTCGAGATGGACGGCGTGCCCATCCTGTTCGCCGCCATCGGCGCTCATCCCTCGCGGAACTCGACGCCCTTCCCCCCCCTAGGATGTTCCCAGCGGGTGTCGGCGACGACTGCACAGGTCCCACACTCGACACAGGGCTGGGTATCGAGGCTCACGAGGCGCTCCTCGCCTCCGTTGGTTTTCACCACCTCCTCGCGGTAACAGCCCCCGCCGAAGTCACGGGCGCTGACCGGACACGCTGTGACGGCGATCCCGCTCGCTTCCGCGGACTCATCGAGCAGTTCGATATGCGGGTTGCCGATATCGGTGTCATAAGTCAGGTCGCCGATCCGTTCGGCGAGTGGCGGTGGCGCGACATCGTTGGTCCCTTCGACGGGTTCGCCAAGCTCCTCGGCGATCGCCGTCGGAAGCGTCACGTAGGGCGTTGCCGTATCGGGAACCATCATCGAGAGAAACGGCGAGCTATACAGGCGTTCGAGCCCGTTCGCCCGCGAAAGCGCGCTGATTCCTGTCCTACCTACCCGAGAGTTGACCAGTTTGTCAGTCAGGTTCGATACCGGCCCGCGCTCGCCCAGCGCGCTCGCGGCGTCGTACCGACGGGGCCGGAGCTTCTTCATCACGCCTTCATCACGGAGGCGTTTCGCGTATCGCTCGCCAGCCAGTGAGGCATCCCCGCGCGAACGCGCTTCGACGAACGCTTCGGCGGCCAGCGCTCCTGCGGTTACGGCGTGGTTCATCCCCTTGATGATCGGCCCTTGGGCCTGCATCTGCCCGCCCGCGTCGCCCACGAGGGCCAGTCGCCCCTGATGGGGTTCCCGAAGCGCGACCTTCTTCGAGTCGGGCACGAGTTTCGCACTGTACTCGCGCTCGTGGTACTCGCCATCGAGCCACTCCCCGAGGAAGGGATGGGTCAACAGGGCATCTAGAAGCTCGTGTGGCTCCGCTCGCTCGGCAGCCAGCGAGTCGAGATGGAACACCGTCCCGATCGAGAGCGACTCCTCGTTGGTGTAGAGGAAACCCCCTCCTCGGACATCGTCGAACAGATCTCCGGAAAAGAGGTGGGCCGCTCCCTCGTTGCTCTCTAGCCCGAAGCGCTCGTCTACATCGGGCAGATCCACGACCGCCTTCACCCCTTGGAACCAGTCCTCGGGGTTCTCCCAGTCCATCAGCCCGGCGTCGCGTGCCAGTTCCGAATTGACGCCATCGGCCCCAACGATCAGATCCGCGCGAATCGGGTCGAGTTCGTCACAGGTGACGCCGACGATCTCGCCATTTTCTCTGAGCAGGCCGTTCACTCGCACCTCGGTCAGCAGCCCGCCGCCGGTTTCGCGAGTCATCTCGTGGACTCGCTCTGCGAGCCACGAGTCCATCTTCCGGCGAAGAACTGCATCACTCCACTCGGTGTCGTGTTCGTGTAGCTCCGTTATATCGAACGTTTTGACCTTGTTCCCGGCGACGTTGTGCAGATAGTACTCGGTAATCGGGCGTTCGGCCGCTTCTTTGCGAAAGTCGGGAAAGAGGTCGTCGATCGTGTAGGGGGCCGATTCTTCGGCGTAGATCAGCCCGCCCGAAACGTTCTTCGAACCGGCGTCCGTGCCGCGTTCCAGTACCAAGGTTTCGACGCCGTTTCGCGCGAGGGTCGCCGCGGCGGCCGCACCGCCCGGCCCGCAGCCGACGACGACCGCTTCATACTGCTCGTACTCGTCGGAACCCCCGCCCACGTCGGCGGCTTCGCCACGGTCGAGCGCTTCTGCCGGTGCGTTCTCGGTTTTGTCTTGGGCATTAGTACTGGTAGCCATCAGTCATCACCTCGTCCGTCCGCGACCGCAGGAACCGGCTCGCCGCGTTCGATTGCCTCAGTAAGCATCGGAAGCACCTCGAAGAGGTCGCCCTCGATCACGTAGTCGGAAAAGTTCCGGATCTCGGCTTCGGGGTCGGTGTTGATCGAGACGATGGTTTCGGATTCGTCCATCCCCACTTTATGCTGGATCGCGCCGCTGATCCCGGCGGCGATGTAAAGCGGCGGCGCAACGATCTGTCCTGTTTCGCCGATCTGGCGTTCCTCTTTCGAGTAGCGCTCGACGTGGCCCTCGAACTGGTAGGATGAGGTAACGATTCCACGGGTGATCCCGAGGTCTGCGTCCTCGAAGGCATCGACGAGATCGAGTCCAAGCACCATTCCCTTCGTGGGGTCGTCGCCGATCCCGCGCCCGAGCGCGACGATCACCTCTCGACCAGTTAGATCCACACCACCTTCGAGACGATCGTGGTCCTCGATCGTCACGCGGAACCACTCCTCATCGAGTGTCGCGTCGAACGCGACGACCTCGCCCTCCCTGTCGAAGTCGGGTTCGGGCAGGTCGAAGCTGCCCGGAATGACCGACGCGCCCTGCGGGTGGAACTCCCTGCCGGGGGCATCGAGACACAGAATGGTCGAGTACTCGAAGCCGGAGAAATCGGGCCGTTTCATATGCAACACGCGCTCGAACTCCTTGTTGCTCCCGGCTTTGCCGGTTTTGGCAGGGTTCGAGATGACCGTTTCCTCGATATACAGCCCGGAACAGTCGCTTGCAAGCCCCGAATCGAGTTCGCCCTGTACCTGTGCCGAGAGATCCCGGCCGTTGTTCGTCGCCGGAAAGAGAACGTACCGAGGTTCGTCGTAGATTTCCCCATCTATGGTTTTCCAGTCGGCGTCAGTAGTCGAGTCGTCCCACTCACTTTTCGATCCCGCACGCGCCATCTCGCAGAAAACTTCAGTATAGGGCTTGTGATAGAACCGTCGTAGTCGAGGATCCTCGGTGTAGATAGCGACATCAGCACCGTAGGTGATCGTCTCCTCCGCGAGTCCCTCCACATCGTCACCGATCACCACCGCGACGACCCGCTCTTCTTCGTCGTAATCCTCGTTGTACTCGTCCATCAGCGTCCGAGCGTGCCCGAGCATCTCCTTCGAAACGTCGATCAGTTCCCCTTGTTGGGTCTCACAGTAGACCCACATATCCCGGTAGTCGCCATCCTCTAAGGCTTTGACGTACTGCTTGTCGGCGGTGGGGTGATCGAGTTCGGGATACTTCTCCTCGGGCGGGAGGCGCTCTTCTTCCTCTGCCTCCTCGCTTCCTTGGACCGATTCGAGCTGACTTTCGATCAGCCCCTTTGCGGTCTTTCGGTCCTGTCCCTTCGCTTCGTCCTCCAAGAGGATCTCTAACTCGTCCACGTCGTCGATCTTTCTGACGACGTTTCCGAGTTCCGCGACGGTCAACTCGGTCGGGTCAACTCCTTCGGGACCTTCCTCGTCCTCTGCTTCGACCTTCTTGATCCGGCTGACGAGCAGGGTCTTTACGTCCTCGCGGTTCGGCCCGCCCTCTTCGAGTTCGAGCATCTCTTCGAGCTCGTCCAAATCCTCGATGTCTCTGAGTGCTGGCCCGAGTTCCGCGATCTCTAACTCTCGCGGATCGAGTTCGACCATCGCTAGTCACCCCCCGCCGCCGCCCGCGCACCAGCATGAGAAAGCAGTTCGTCGAGAACGCCTTCCATCGCTTCTGAGTCATCGGGTTGAACCATCGTCGCCTCGCGCTCGGAGGGCGCTTTCGGGATCGGATCGACGCCCGAAACGATCGTCGGCGAGCCATCAAGCCCGATGAAATCTGGATCGAGATTGAGATCCTCGTGGTCCCACGTCGTGAGGTGATCCTCGTGGGCCTCGGCACGTTCTTTCGTCTCCTCGCGGAGATCCTTGTAGGTGAGGCGATGGGCCGCTTTTCTGTAGGTCGGCTCGAACTCGGGATCAGTGACGATCATCGCAGGCATGGGTGCTTCGACCGTTTCGATCTCCTCGATGTCGCCCTCGACGAGGCGTTTTGCTCTGACTGTGCGCTCTTTTTCGTCGATATCCAGCGCAATAACATGAGTAAGGATCGGCCAGTCGAGACACCAGCACGTTTGGGGACCGGTGTGGCCCGTCTCTCCGTCGGCTGTTTTGAAACCCGCAAACAGGAGATCCGGCTGTTCTCGCGTTTCTGCGATCCTGTTGATTCCGGTCGCGAGCGTGATCGCCGTTGCCCACGTGTCGGCGGCGGCCATCTCCCGATCCGAGAGCAAGAACAGCTCGTCGGCGTACACCGACTCCATTCCCTCCCTGAGAATGTCGCCGTAGCCCGGCGGTCCCATGCTCATCAGTGCGGTAGTTCCACCATGACGTACCTTCGTCTGGAGGGCTGCCCGGAGCGCGAACCCGTCGTTCGGGTTCATGACGGTCGGCGTCTTTCCTCGTTCCAAGTGCCCGTCGTCGTCGAACGACACCACGCCCTCGCTGAAGTCCGGGACGCCCTTCGTGAGTGTGACTGTGTACATCGATTCCTCCTTAGATCCTCCCCGCTCGCCCGGCATCGACATCGATCGCGTCGACCGGACAGACGTCGACACAGAGCATGCAGTCGATACACTGAGCCTCGTTTGCGGGGTCGGCCTTGATCTCGCTTTCGGGATGACCTGGCGTGTCGACCCATTCGAAAACGTCGACGGGACAGTCCTCCAAGCACGCGCCGTCCGCAAGACAGATGTCGAAATCCACTGCGACGTGTGTGCCGTGAATCCCCAACTGCTCGGGCTCGTCGACCGGTCCCCACACGTCGTGACCGTTGTGCGTATCTACTTTCTCGCGGTTCTTTTCGAACTCCGGATCAATGGGCATTGCTACTCACACCCAAGACTACCGTTCACTTAAATCGTGCGGGAAAATCGGTACACTTCGGGCTACTGTGGTGATCCCGACGGATCGCCTGCAAGCCCCATATTGACCTTACCGCGTGCGCGAATGGTCCCGTCGACGATTCCGTCGCGCGCGAGATCGAGATGTTCACACGAGATATCCCCCCAGACCCGTGCGTCCTCGGCGATTCGCACAGTTCCACCTCTCGTCGTGACATCACCATGGATCGTACCCCCGGAGGCGATCTCGATATCCTCACGCGCCCGAAGGCTTCCGAAAATCTCAGTACCCTCTCCCACCGAAATCGACTCCGCCCGAATGTTGCCATGCAGACGACAGTCGTTGCCGATTTCGGCAGGTGTCGAAATCCTCCATGCGTTGTCGGAAACGGTCGCACCCTTCGGGATCGTCAGCGGTTCGGGCCCCCCCTCCTCGTCGAGGAGCTCGGAAACGAGTTCCTCCGCAGCGTCGTCGTCGCCGACGTGGAGGAGATGCGAGAGATACATAAAGAGGAAGACAACGGCCGGCATCGGGTTGCGGATGACGATCCAGCCGCTTGCTTCGAACCCCTCTTCGATCTGTACGTCGTCGCCGATGTCGAGATCGCCACCGACGACGAGCTGGCCGTCGAT
>JADFQH010000146.1:0-292 GCA_022561895.1 Methanobacteriota archaeon
TCGTTCTCGAAGGCGCACCTGACGAGACCATTCTCGACTACGTCGAGGAAAACGAAATCGACATCGTCGTGATCGGCGGGAGAAAGCGCACTCCAGCCGGAAAGCTTCTCTTTGGGAGCGTTACTCAGTCGGTCATCCTGCATGCAGACGTGCCGGTGACCGTCGTCGGGTAGTCGAACACGGCGCTTTTCATCTCGGGATGTGTCCGTCGCGCATGCGCTGGAAACTCGTTTCATACCTCGTTGGCTCGCGATGGCGAACGGTCTGTGGGTTCTCGAAGGAGCGATTTCGC
>JADFQH010000146.1:302-7373 GCA_022561895.1 Methanobacteriota archaeon
GATTCTGTGGATTGCTCTCCTTCTGTTCGGATGGGCAGTTCTGTCCCCGCCGAATGCTGCCAGCCGGTCCGCGGCGCTTTCTGCGAGCAGCCAGCAAGCCCCCGCTTCGGAACCGCCGCCGGAGGCAGACCCGGACGAACAATTTAGCTTCTCGGTCGAGATCGAAGTCGTCAGCGCGAGCGTCGATCCCGCGACGAACATCACGATGTCGTTTCTCCTACCCGAGGACCGACAGGACGAAATGACGACGGACCTCTGTGTCGTGACGGTCTCCCCGATCGATGAGGAGACCCGCCCCGTGATCGCTCGGTTCATGACTCACCTCATCGAGGAGAGCGACCGCCCACCGTGGAAGCTGACTCACCATATCAAGTTCCGACTCGCCGTTCTCCTTCGGCTCAAGGTCAAGCTCCTCTGGGGCTACTGGCAGCAGACTGGGAGCGAACCATAACGTCCACCGAACGAAACCGTTCCCGCTGTCGATTGTCAGTAACGATAGTTTCTAATGGATCGACTGTGGCATACGTGATCATGGATGATGCAGAGCGGATGGAGACACCGTCCGCTCCGAAACGGGAGCTTTCCTACGAAGATGTGGATATCAACCTGACGGCGGGCTATAAGCCCGCGGCGACGGTCGCGCTCGCGACGCTCGTCTCGCTCGTGTTGCTCGGTGGGGGGCTGCCGATCCACTGGGAAGCGGGGGAGGGTGGCTACACCTTACTAACGTATACGGCTCCGCTCTGGGGTGTCGTGATCGTCGCGCTTGGTTTCGTCTACGAGTACTGGGTCGAGAAAAAGGAAAACGCGCGAGATAGCGCATGATCCCCGTTCAGGTCACTCCCGAAGTGTCAAGCGGTCCGACAGCCATCGCCGTCCTGCTCGGATATTTCGTCCTCGTCATCGGTATCGGGCTGTACTTCTATAAGCGCTCGCGCCGATCCACCGGCGATTTCTGGGTCGCGGGCGGACAGATCAAGACCTACACACAGGTGTTTGCGTACTACGCCGTGCTTGCGAGCGCGGGCTCGTTTTTCGGGTTCGGGGGCTTTGCGTACGCCTCCGGCGCGGCGTGGGCGATGGTCGTCCTCGTCGCCGTCACCGCGGGTGCACTGTTTACGATGATCTTTCTCGCCGGACCGATCCGCCGTGCCGGTGTCTACACCGTCCCTGACTACCTCCGGATGCGCTATCAGAGCGATCGAGTCCGATTAGTTGGCGCGTTGATCTTCGCCGCCTGTGCGTGGGCGTACATCATCCCCCAGCTCACTGCCGGAGGGATTACGATGGACTTCGTGCTACCTCAATTAGGGTATGGAATCGGCGTTATCGTCGCCGCCATCGTCTTTGCCCTGTACGTTTCCCTCGGCGGCATGTGGGCGGTGACGTGGACCGACTTCGTCCAGGGGATCATGATGTTCGTCCTCGCACTGCTGCCCGTGCCGCTCATCCTCATGGATTTCGGAAGCGTCGGCGGGACGCTTTCGGCGGCCCTCGCGAACGATCCCGAGTTCGCGGCCAGCCAGATGCCCGGTCTGAGTCACATTGGCGTGAGCTTAGCGTGGATCTTCGGCGCGCTTGCGCTGCCCCAGTTCGGCCAGCGGCTGCTCGCAAGCGAGAGCGATCGAACTGCCCGGCGCGGCTTCATGTGGATGATGGGCCTGTACGTCCTTTCTTTTGGCGTCTCGATCTACATCGTCGCGGCCGCCGCGATGGCGACCGAGCCGAACCTCGCCAACCCCGATTACTTCTACTACGCCGTTCTCGTCGAGTACACGAGTCCGATCGTTCAGGGCATCGGCGCTGCGGGGCTGCTCGCGGCGATCATGTCGACGACCGACGCGCTGTTGGTCGCACTCAGTGCGAGTATCAGCCACGACATCCCCGAGACGCTCGATATGGAGCTGAGCGAGGAGCGAGAGCTGCTCATCGGACAGGTCGTGATCTGGGTCGGCGCACTGACGACGGCGGTCGTCGCGACCGATCCTCCCGGAATCATCGCCGAGATGACGACCTTCGTTACGGGGGCCTTAGCGAGCGGGCTGTTCCCCGCAATCGCTATCGGAACGTGGTGGAAGCGCGCGAACGAGTGGGGCGCGCTCGCAGCGATGATTACCGGGTTCGTGGCCTACGGAGTCCTGTTGTTCGGCGGTGTGATGGCTGCACCCTTTACCGAGGCGCTCGTGGCCGTCCCGCTCGGAATCCTCGTCTTCGTGGGGGTCAGCCTCGCGACCCGGCGTCCGACCGGCGAGGAACTCATCGGCATGCAGACGTTCCACAGCGATTCCGTCTCGCCGTCGTCGGAGCTCTCCGGCGACGACTGATTTCTGGGACCGACTCCGCGGACCCACATCCGTTTTACCGTTCGACCGGTTACTCCTCTCTATGACCGACCCTTCGGATCTCTCGGTGACGCTCGTCGACGGCTACGTCGACGAGCCGGCCCACTTCGGCGTGCCGCCCTACATCTCGACGTATCCCCGGTACACGGCCGGCGGGCTCGTCGACGCAGGTGTTTCCCCCGAGAACGTCACCTATCACACGATCGACGAGCTGCGCGAGGATCGAGGAAAATGGCGCGACGTCGAGGATGCCGATCTGCTGGTCTACATCGGCGGGATGACGGTGCCGGGAAAGTACGTCGGCGGCACACCTGCCGAACCCGAGGAGGTCAAAAAGCTCGCGTGGGTCTCTCGGGGAACCAGCCTGATGGGCGGGCCAGTCAAGTTCGGCGTCGGCGAGGAGAACGCCGGCGCACAGGAGATGGAGCGAAAGGATCTCGACTACGACTTCGTCGCGAAGGGCGATATCGAGGCCGCCGCCTACGATCTGGTCGAGTCGGGACTCGAAGGGTTCGGAAACCGGATGCGCGATAATAGGGAGATCGACCGCTGGAGCCGGAAGGGCGCGTTCGTGATCGAACAACACCCCAACCATCCCGACTACCTGATCTGCGAGATGGAGACCTCTCGGGGCTGTGCGTATCGGTGTTCGTTCTGTACCGAGCCGCTGTACGGCGATCCCGCGTTCCGGAGCGCCGAGTCGGTCGTAAGCGAGGTCTCGAACCTCGCGGATCGCGGCGCGCGCCATTTCCGACTGGGCCGACAGGCCGATATCCTCGCGTTCGGCGGCGACGGCGAAGCGCCGAACCCCGACGCCCTTAAAGCGCTTTACGGCGGGATCCGCGAGGCCGTCCCGGATCTCGGCACGCTGCATCTCGACAACATGAACCCCGTAACGATCACCGAGTATCCCGAAAAATCGCGCGAGGGGATTCGGATCATCGCAGAACACAATACTGCGGGGGACACCGCCGCCTTTGGGCTTGAATCGGCGGATCCCGTCGTACAGGAAGAGAACAACCTGCTCGTGAGCGCAGCGGAGTGTTTGGAGGCGGTGCGGATCGTCAACGAGGAGGGTGGCTTTCGACCCGAGGAGAACCGCCTTCCCAAACTGCTTCCGGGGATCAACCTCGTCCACGGACTGATGGGCGAGCGCCCGGAGACCTACGAGCACAACAAGCGATTTCTGAAGGAAGTTTACAACGAGGGTCTGATGGTCCGGCGGATCAACATCCGACAGGTGATGGCGTTCGCAGGCACGGAGATGGCCGAAACCGGCGCGGATATCGCCCGCGAGCACAAAGAGCAGTTCAAGCCGTACAAACGCGAGATCCGCGCGGAGATCGACAACCCAATGTTGAAGCGGGTCGCTCCGGCGGGAACGGTGCTAGAGGACGTGCAGATGGAGTACCACGAGGAGGGGACGACCTTTGGACGGCAGCTCGGAACCTACTCGCTGCTGATCGGGGTGCCCGGCGAGTACGAACTCGGGACCGCGATGGACGTTGCGATCGTGGATCACGGCTACCGGTCGGTGACGGCGGTCCCCTATCCCCTGGACATCAACGGTGCGACAATGAACGAGCTGACGGCCGTGCCGGGGATCGGGAAGTCCACGGCGGGCGACATCGTCGTGGGCCGGCCCTACGAGTCGGCGCGCGAAGCCGGTGAGAAAGCGGGCGTGGATCTGTCGAGATTTGCCTGAACGTCGAAAGAGGGGTCGTCTCTGGAAAAGAAAGGGTGCGGTCCGCGAGCGAACGGCGTTCGCTCGCGGCTTTTTTAGTGTGCTCACTGAGCGAAGCTCAGTGGCGTCAGCGGGAGCTTCGCTCCTGCCAGACAGGTTTGATTTTTGCGCCGAGAGGTGCGCATGGCGCACCCGAGACGGAGAAAGTGGGTTCTAGAGGCCTTCTTCGATAACCTCGCCAACGGCGAAGTTCGACTTCACTTGGCTGACTTCGACTTTCACCTGCTCGCCAATTTCGGTACCGGGGACGATGATGACGTAGCCACGCTCGACGCGGGCGATGCCGTCGCCCTGTTTGCCGATATCCTCGATCTCGACGTAGCGGATCTCGCCCTCTTCGACCGGGGGTTGGGGTTCGGTCGAGGGGCGGCGTCCTCGCGAACTGTTGGTCTCGTTGGTTTCGGTTTCGGTCGCCTCACGGGAGATGAGCGCGACGCGGTAGGTCTCGTCGGGTTCGAGCGACCCGGTTTCGATCTCGCTTTCGGGAATTTCGACGACGTAGCTGTCGTCGGTTTCGGTGAGTTCCGCGTTGAACAGACACAGGAGTTTATCAGAGATTTGCATGGAGAGATCTCCACGCTAATCGTGGGTGTCGCGCCTCTTAGTAGTTACTCTCGGCTGCACGCTGTCGAAGAGAGCCACCCCACCGCTCAGGCGGGTTCGCTCGGGCCGGTTACGACCGGGAGTTCGTATCGTCGATCTCGCTTCCATCTACCCGTTTCGGGCCTTCAGAATCGTACACGACCGTCTCCTCCTCGACGGGTCGGTAGTTCTCCCTGACGCCGATCGCCTCTTCGAGTTCGCGGACGGCACGCTCCTTCAGCGCCTGCGCGAGTTCCTCGGCGTCCCCCCTCGAAATCTCCCGACCCAGCCCCTCGCACTCGTGGGCGCGGACGATCCCCTTTTCGTCTACTGCCTCGCCCATCGGCTGGGTCGTGCCCGCGAGCGCCACGCTAAACGGATAGGTCCGACAGATCAGCGGCCGATCCGGGTGGACCGAGCAGGCCCCAACGCCCTCACTCTCCTCGTAAAAAACGCAGTCCCCACAGCCATCGGTTTGGAGCGCCCATTCGAAGGTTTGGCCCTCGCCGTCCTCCAGCCCGTAGGGCATGGGCCGGGCGACGTCGTTCCACGGGCGGTCCTCGGATTCTAGTGCCCGCACTTCGTCGGGAAAGACGGTTGCGGTGTGCGGGTCGTCCGCCTCGCGGGTGCAACACGCCCCACACCGGGTGCACTCGAAGCCGATCTCCTCGATGGCATCGGCGATCTCGTCGACCGCCAGCCCGCGGGCGCGTTCGAGTTCGGCTTCGAGCGACTCCATACGGATTCGAGCGTCCGGGAAAGGAAAAACTCGTCGTCAGACCGAGGCGTGCTCGCCGTCCCACTCGATCGCGTCCTCGCTCGCGAGTTTTTCGAGGTGAGTTTCGACGGTCAGCGAGGCGAGATCTTCGACCCCTGAAAGGTCCTTCTCGTACGCGGCGTCCCGGATCGTTCCGACCTCCTGATTGCCGGCTTCGACCGCCCGCAGAACCCGGCGTTCGCGCTCCAGCCGGTGTTCGATCAGCCAATCGAGTCGCTCCTTTGGAGTGGTGATCGGATCGCCGTGACCCGGATAGAGCGTCTCGAAATCGAGATCGCACATCCGCTCAAGCGAGTCGAGATACGCAGCCATATCCGCCCCGTCGCCGCCGACGAAGACGCTGTTTTCCGCCATCACCAGATCCCCACAGATAGCCGCGCTCTCCGTACAGAATGCAACGTGATCGGGTGCGTGGCCGGGCGTTTCGAGGACCGTAATCCCGCGAAGGGTATCGCCGTCCGAAAACGTCTCGTCCGGTTGGATTCCGGTCGCATCCTCGAATCGATCCTCGTGACCCGAAAGCGCCCACACCGTGTGCGAATCGGCGTACTCGGCGAGCGCGCCGACGTGATCGGGATGGGTGTGGGTCACCGCCGCGTGGGCTGTACGTTTCGCGGCGGCGTCGAGGATGTCGGTGCGGGCAGCGGGGTCGATGAGGAGGTCGCCGACGAGATAACTGTTGGTTGTCCCCGTCGGCGCGCTGGTCAGCGTCGGCACTGTGAACCGGTCGATATTCATGGGGTGTGTTCACGCCCGACTATCGAGAACCTATCGACAGAGCGAATAGACCTGTTTTCTGGCGTCGCGAAAGCTGTATCGCGAGGTGACGAGTTCGGCCTCTTCGAGGCGGTTCAGCGCGTATCGAACCGTTCGGTCGGGAAGCAGGGACTCCTCCGCGAGTTGGCCCTGCGAGAGCGGCGCGTCGGTCTCTAAGACCTTCGCGACGAGTTTCGCACTGGGGGGCAGTTCGACGAGGCGCTCTTTGTACTCCTCTTCGGTAAGGACCGCCTCGCTCACACCCAAGCTGTCCGCACGTGTGCTCATACCCACTACTGGCGAGCCATCCGTCGTAAACGTTGGCTATAGCTATGTGGAAACAATATATACACACTAAGGTGTATAATTGTCATACCAAAGGAACGCCTTTCCGGCCGTTCGACGAAGGAGGTGTATGGAGGAGATACCCGAGGAGTACGAGGAGCTGTTCGGACAGAAGACGTTCGCCCATTTCGCGACGCTGATGGAGGAGGGCACGCCCCAAGTAACGCCCGTCTGGGTGGATTACGATGGCGAACACGTCCTGATAAACACGGCGAGAGGGCGACAGAAAGAACGAAACGTCGCTCGCGACCCGAAAGTCGGCGTCTCGATTCTCGATCCGAACGATCCCTATCGGTTCATCTCGATTCGAGGGGAGGTCGAAGAGCTCACCGAAGAGGGGGCGGTCGAGCATATCGACTCGCTGGCCCGGAAGTACCGGGGGCAGGACCAGTACCCCCGCGAGCGGCTGGAAGGCCAGACCCGGGTGAGGATCGTGATCGAGCCGCTGCACGTCGTGGAGCGGCTCAGCCGCCGGGCGTGAGCACTGGGCGAGTCCTAACCGCGCTCCGGCGAGAGCGGATCCA
>JADFQH010000147.1:0-5213 GCA_022561895.1 Methanobacteriota archaeon
ACGACGAACCACATGTTCCACTCGTGATCCCGGCGATAGTTGTGGTTCACTTGTCGGTAGGAGTTGATCACATCGGCGATCTCGATGAACCGGTCCTCGGGAGCACGAACCGCCGCAAGCGTCGAGGAGCCGATCACGGGGGGGTTGAGCACCGCGCCAAAGCGCCGGACGATCCCGCGCTCGCGGAGTGCTTTGACCCGTGCGAGCGCCTCGTCCTCGCTCACGTCGAGCGCCTCCCCGACGACACGAAACGGCCGAGGTTCGACGGGAAACCCGCTCTGAAAGCCATCGATGAGGGCAGCGTCGACCCCATCGAGGTCGGCCCGCCAGTCGTCATCGAGCGTACTCATTTTCGGTATGAAAGAACCGCGTGCATTACAGCGTACCGGTTCTCGAAAACGAACACTGTCGACTGTGAGTCCGAGAACGGAACGGTCAGTACGTTCGGGTCGATCCGCTCAGACTGCTACAGTCAACAGTACGTTTTTGCGCCCGCCGTTCCAATCGCCCCTATGGCACAAGCGACCCACGAGTATGGCGAGTGGCCGCTCAAACGACTGATGAGCGAGGTCGTCGGCTCGGGACACAAATCCGCCGACGATATGGAGTACGAACAGGCCACAGAAGCCTTCGAGCGGATCCTCGATGACGAGCCGGATCACACCACCCTCGGAGCGTTCTGGCTCGCGAACCGCTGGAAACGAAACACCGCGGAGGAGCTCGCGGCCTTTACCGACGTGATGCGCGAATCCGTCATAACGGCTGAACCCGACTGCGATCCGGTCGATTGCGGGGCGAACTACGACGGCAAACACACATCCGCACTACTCGGCGTCGGGGCCGGGATCGTCGCCGCGGGCGCGGGCACTCCTGTGGTCGCCCATTCAGGTGATCGCGTCCCGACCCAGAAGGCAACGGCGTACAAACACGTCCTCGATGTGCTCGATGTGCGAACCGAGATCAGCCCCGACGAAAGTGCCGAAATGGTCGATGAAACCGGCTTTGGCTTCTACTACCAGCCCGAGTTCAATCCACGAGTCGGTGATCTCTTCGAGCGCCGGGAGATGATGGGTGTGCGCACGTTCGTCAACACGATCGAGACGCTTTCGAACCCCGCGAACGCCGACGTTCATCTCGGGAGCTTCTATCACCTGCCCTTTGCAAAGCGGATCATCGACACGTTCGGACGAAGCGAGCAGGAGCTCTCTCGGGTACTCATGTTCCAAGGGATGGAGGGCTACGACGACGTGCGACCGGGGTTAACGAAGGTCGCAGAGTGGGATTCGGGCGAGTTTTCGGATTTCGAGATCGAAACTGGCGAGTACGGCATGGCCTTCGAAAGCGAGGATCTGGCGGTCGAGGATGTCGAACGCGACTCGGCGAGGATCACCCGTGAGGTGGTTTCGGGCGAGCGCGAGGACGGGTTTTCGGACGCGGTTGCGCTGAACGCCGCACTGCGGATCTACGCCCGCGACGACTGTGCATCGATCGACGCTGGTCTCGAACTGGCTCGCGAAGCGATTTCCGAAGGGAGTGCAGCGCGCGTTCTCTCGGATCTCCAAGGTTTCTAAACACACCGACAGCGTTTCGGTCGTAAGTAGCGTTGTGGCTGTATGAGGGAGTCGGGGGCTGCTGTTGGAATGGAGATCGAGTACTGGGTAGTGAACGCGGCGGGCGAGCTGTGTGCCGGCGAGGAGATCGTTGCCTCGCATGATCGAATCAGCCACGAGTTCGTCGCGCCGATGATCGAGTTCGAAACTCCCCCGAGCGACGATCTCGACCGGGTGAAACGCGATCTGAAGGAGGTTCTCGAAACCGCTCTCGATGCTGCCCACCGGAAGAACAAACGGCTCGTTCCGCTCGGCACACCGCTCGTCACCGAGACGATGCCCGCGATCTCCGAACGGGGTCAGCTGCTCGAACAGCTCTACGGCGAGGGATTGGAGTACGCAAAACACTGTGCGGGCACGCACGTCCATTTCGACAAGCGAGCGGTGACGGACCAGCTCAACCTGCTGACGGCGCTCGATCCGATGCTCGCGATGGTCGCCTCATCGCCATACTACGACGGACAGCGCCTCGCTCATTCCTCGCGGGCGTACGTCTATCGCTATGAGACGGGAAAGGAGTTCTCGCGCTATCGGGATCTCTGGGCGTACGCCGATTCGATGAACGAGTGGAACGCCCGTCTCGATGCGGCCTACGAGGAGTTACGTGCGCTTTCGGGTGAACGCGGGGTCAGTAGGGCAGCGTTCGAACGGCACGTCGAACCCGAAAACGCCGTTTTGACGCCGGTTCGACTCCGGCTGGGGTCGCCGACCGTCGAGTGGCGCGCGCCCGACACTGCCCTGCCGAGTCAGCTTCTCTCCCTTCTCGGCGATGTTTCGGGGACCGTCGATCTGCTGTCCGACCGCTCGCTTTCGATCGCCGACGATGTCGGAATCGGTGAAGGAAATATCACTATTCCGACGTTTTCGAATCTACGCGATCTCACGCGCGAGGCGATTACGGAGGGGCGAACCCCCGCCGTCGAGGCGTATCTCGACGCACTGGAGATCGATTCTACTAGGTATATTCCGATCTCCGAGGAGATCAGCGATCCCGACCGCATCGACCATGAGCGCGCCCGCGAGCTACGACTCGAATACGCCGGGCGTCTGCGCGAGGACGTTGCCTCGCTCTAATCGTCTTCGAGCGGTAACGCAACGTTCGCGAGCTTCTCACCGCCCGTAACTGTCGCCTCCTTTGCCAACGCATAGAGAATCCCGTCGCGATCCGCGACCGCCTCCTGCAGGACTTCGTAACTCGCCGGGTCATACACGACGCCGAGTCGGGTCCCTGCTTCGATCCGCTCGCCGAGTTCGAGATCGGGATCGGCACGGAAGAGCCCCGAATCGGTGGCGATGACACGCCCGAGATGGTTTCGTGCGAGGCGGCGCTTGCCGGTGGGCTCCGGTTCGCCGTGCACCACGCCCTGATCGCGGAGCAGGTTCACCATGCCCTCGACGCCGGCCTCGACCGCACTTTCGACGATCTGCTTGTTGTGTGCGAGTTCGGGCGTGATCGAGGGGATGCCCGCTCTCGTTGCCGCAACCCGGAGCTTGCCGTCGAAGCCTCGCTGGTCCCACTCCTCGTTTGCCTCCTCGCCCGCACGTTCGGCAAGGAGGAGATCGGTTCCGAAGGCTTCGGCGAGCGCTCTTGACTCCTCGTTGCCATACATAAAGACGACGTGAGTGAGCATTTCGGGGCTTCCGGTATGCAGGTCGATGATCGCATCGGCCTCGCAGGCTTCTGCCCACAGTGTAGCGGCCATGCGCTCGTGAATCGTTCCGTCCGAACGGCCGGGCCACGCCCGGTTCATGTTCGCATTGACGCTGTCGATGACCTCGGGCGTAGTGTAGGAAACCCGATCGAAGGTGAGCGGATCGGCGACGGGGACGGCGACGATCTCACCCGCTAGATCGGTCGAAAGAAGTCTATCGTGGAGGCATCTGAGAACTTCAGTACCGTTTATCTCGCGGCCGTGCTGGGCGGCTTGGACGTAGACCGTCGGCCCGCTTCCACCTCGGTATCGGTGGATCGTCGTCTCGATCTCAATCCCCGAGGGGAGGCGGGCAAGTACGATGCGATCGGCGGTGTGAACGGGGGTCATGATCCGAACGTCGGCCTCCGGTCCCATCAACTTGCCTTATCAACAGCGTACTAGCTGATTAGCCCTGGTTTATGAGTCCCTATCTGTTCTAGCATTGACATCCTCCCACCCCTGAAGGGGCGAGATTCCCGACCGCGTTGGGATATTAGGGTTCACGGTTCGACTCTTGTTCTCGCGGGGCGAAACCGCCCTCGCTACGGTCGAACGAGTGAACCGCTGGCTGTCTCAAAAATGCCTTCGGCATTTTTGACGAGTCCTCGGAAATCTTCGATTTCCGAGATGCCAACCAGCCGTTATCCCTATCTGTCCGAAGATCGGACGGATTTGGGAGTACTTTCTGTCGAATATTCTCGGCCCCGTTCGTATCGGCGTTCGCAACCAACCCACACGCAGAACAGACGTACAAGCCACGTTCGACGCGCTGGCGGTCGTCGGTTCGGCCACAGGCCGAACACGACTTTCATTGGGTGCGTAACGGAGCTTACGGCACGTATCCCCGCCCTAAAGGGCGAGGTTTTGCGCCTGTTGACCAACACCAGCTGAACGGTTATACTCCTTGCACACGCCACACGAACACTGAGGTCGGTTTATTACATATATCTATTCCGTTCTCGGCAACTGTTGTGCCATTCGATGGGGATGTGGGGTAAGTGAACATGAAAATAGGTCTCGAACTCGAATACTGGGTCGTTGATGAGCGCGGACGGTTAACTGCTGTGGACGAACTCGTAGCGGCGCATCCGTGCGTGACAGACGAGTTCGTCGACTCCCTTCTCGAAATTCGAGTCCCGCCCGCTGAAACAACGATAGATCTCCGGTGGTTGGTTACTGAAATCCTTTCAACTGTGCTTGCGGCGGCGAACAACTGTGGTAAGCGACTCGTCCCGCTCGGAACGCCGCTTTCAACACACGACCTCCCGATCATCACTAAGCGAGGGCGCATTCTCGAACGGATCTACGGTGCTGAACTCCAGTATGCAAAACACTGTGCCGGAACACACATTCACTTCGACAGACGGAACGAGCGACGACAGTTGAATCTCCTGACGGCGCTCGATCCCGCAATCGCGCTCGTGAACTCCTCGCCGTACTACGACGGCGCGCAGATCGCGAGTTCGTCGCGCGCCTCGGTGTATCGCCTCGATAGCACGTCACAGTTTTCGCGCTACCGCGACCTCTGGATCTATGCCGATACTCTCAGCGAGTGGGAGACACGCATCACGTCGGCGTATGAGATCCTCGAGACGACCGCTCGTGAGAGTGGTATCTCCGATGTGGCGTTTGCAAAGTGTTTCTGCCCCGAGAATACGGTGTTGACACCGGTTCGACTTCGGGAGCTCCCACCAACAATCGAGTGGCGAGCACCGGATACGGCAGTTCCGAGCCAGATCATTCGGTTGGCGGACGATGTAGCTGACCTGCTTTCGCTGACCAACGACAAGGAGGTCGTCATTGGCGACAGTGCTCCTGGAATCGGGACTGACTCTATTCTGATCCCCCGGTTCACGGAGCTTCGCACGCTGAGCGAGGACGCAATCTCTGATGGACTGCGCTCCGAAGC
>JADFQH010000147.1:5223-7355 GCA_022561895.1 Methanobacteriota archaeon
TATCTGCGTGCATTCGGCTTTGATATCTCCTCGTACGCGCCACTCGCCGAGGAGATCGAGATAGAGAACGGGACCGCCGTTACCGAGGAGGAAGCCCGTGCGCTCCGTCTGCGATACGCTGGTCGGCTAGAGGCCGATGTCGCTTCGCTTGCCCCGACCACCCCGCGCGTTCCCCGAAAAGTAACGTAAACCTCCATGAGGACGAACTGACCGTCGCCGGACTGAACATCGGTGACGAAGCCTACGTCCGAGTCCGCCGAAACAAGATTACTGTTCAGAAGGCCGATCGAATAACGGTCACCAACGAGGTCCGAGTTGCTCGCCGGGACCGCAAAGTCCTGTCCCACGAGAAAACTGGAACAGTACTGTTTTCCCACTGCCTGAACAACGACGAGCCATGGGTACGACCGCAACACTGCACACAACAGAAGGCGATATCACGATCGAACTACACCACGAGCGCGCACCGAAAACGGTCGAAAACTTCCTCAATCTCGCCGAACACGATCCGGCCGCGGACGCCGAACCTGCCCCCGAGACGGTCACGTGGGAGGACCCCGAAACCGGTGAGATTCGAGGGGACGGGCTGTACAACGGCGTCGAGTTCCACCGGATTATCGAGGAGTTCATGATCCAAGGCGGCGATCCGACCGGAACAGGGAGAGGGGGTCCCGGCTACAGCTTCGATGACGAGTTCCACGACGAGCTACGCCACGATTCGGCGGGAACGCTCTCGATGGCGAACAGCGGCCCCAATACGAACGGTTCGCAGTTTTTCATCACGCTCGCCCCGACGCCCCACCTCGACGATCGACACGCGGTCTTCGGCGAGGTAGTCGAGGGGATGGACGTTGTCGAGGCGATCGGTGCAACAGAGACTGACGGGCAGGACAAGCCAACGACGCCGATCGAGATCGAGTCCGTCAGTATCGAACGCGAGTAGCTACGAGTATCTGTTCGCACCCAGCACCATCCCGCCCGAGAACAGCAAGAGAAGAACGACGAACGCGATACCGAACCGCTCGCCTCGGTAGTGTTCCGGGATGAAACCACTCGCGACGAGGAAAACACCGAGGACGACTGTCCAGCGACTGACGAACGCGACCAGTTTCTCCGGATCGGCCACATTCTCGGGATCGTAGCCCGCAATGAGTTCTGGATGGCCGTTTCGGACTAGTATGCCGAGTCCGATCAGCACGAACCCGCTGATCCAGAGAACGACCGCTTCGGTGAACGCGAGCGCCATTCCGGTAGCTGTTCGGCGAGCCAGCTTAATCATGACGGCCACAGAACCGTAACCCGAAAGCCCGCTCGCCCTCTCGTACTACTATGAGCGACTCAGACGGCGTCGTCCGTGCGAGCGAGATCGGCGAGAGCAACGCCCCGCCCGTAGAGGAAAAGCCCTACAAGATCATCTTCGAGGCGAACAAATGCTTTGGCGCGGGGAAATGCGCCGAGGCTTCCCGAAACTGGGAGCTCGATTTCGACACCGGGATCGCAAAGCCCCGCTCGTATTTCATCACCGAGGACGAACTCGACGAGAACGTTCGGGCTGCACAGCTCTGTCCGGCGAAAAAGGATCACGGCGTGATCCACGTCGTCGATCGCCGAACGGACGAGGAGATTGCACCCGATCCACACGGGGACGGCACGCTGAGCGTGGACTGGTAACCGCTCTTTTCGCCTCACTCGTAGCTCGGATCCTCGATCTCGCCATCCATGTATGAAGAGGGGATCTCATGGGTCATCTCCCTCCACGGATGGTCCTCGGGTGCGGGTTCAGGATCAACGATCTTCATGCGTTCGTCGCGTCGGCTTCTAGTGCCGCAAGCGCTGTACCGTCACCAGCAACTGAATCGCCGAATCGTTTCATGGATTTAGGTTCCCGGATGGCTCTCGGGATCTTCCTGGTGACTGGCCTGCCGTCAAATCTTGGGGCCGCCGGTGCGGGAACGGCCGGAGCGGACATCACCCTGGACACCTCCGACGCCAGAATGATGGCTCTCGGCGGGACCGCGGGTTCCTCCTTGGACGACACGGCCGGCATCGAAGTGAACCCCGCGGTTCTGGCGGAACAGAGACACTACGAACCTGGTTTCATTCACCGGTTCTCCTGGGTTGGAATATCCATC
>JADFQH010000148.1:0-5151 GCA_022561895.1 Methanobacteriota archaeon
ACCCGGACGCTCGTCTCGTATGAACCCCTTGGAGTGGTTCTCTCGATCATGCCGTGGAACTTCCCGTTTTGGCAGGTGTTCCGGTTCGCCGCGCCGAACATCACCGCCGGAAACGTCGGCGTGTTCAAACACGCTTCGAACGTGCCGGGCTGTGCGATGGCGATCCAGGAGATCTTCGAGGAGGCGGGCTACCCGGAGAACGTCTTTCAAACCTTATTGATCGGCTCAGATCAGATCGACGACGTGATCGCCGACGACCGGGTGAATGCGGTCACCCTCACGGGCAGCGAGGGCGCGGGACGAGCAGTCGGTGAGAGTGCGGGTAAAAACCTGAAAAAGCACGTCCTCGAACTCGGCGGAAGCGACCCCTTTATCGTGCTCGACGACGCCGATATCGAGGCCGCCGCTTCGACCGGCGCACAGGCCCGTACCATCAACTCGGGCCAGTCCTGTATCGCCGCAAAGCGATTCATCGTTCACGAGGAGGTCTACGACGAGTTTTTGGAGAGGTTTATCGAGGAGATGAACTCGCTGACCATTGGCGACCCGATGGACGAAGAGACAGATATCGGCCCACAGGCCAGAGAGGATCTGCTCGAAACGCTGCACGAACAGGTCGAAGACAGCATCGAAGCGGGCGCGACCCTCGAACTCGGTGGCGAACCCATAGAGAGCGAGGGCAACTACTACCCGCCGACCGTGCTGACGGACATCCCCGAGGATTCGCCCGCAAGCGCCGAAGAGATCTTCGGCCCCGCTGCCGCACTCTTTGGCGTCGAGAGCGAGGCCGAAGCGATCGAGGTGGCGAACGACCACCGGTATGGATTAGGGGCGTCGATCTGGACCGAGGATCTCGACCGTGGCGATCGCCTCGCCCGCGAGGTCGAATCCGGGCTGGCGTACGTCAACCAGCTCGTCAAATCCGATCCCCGCGTGCCGTTCGGCGGGGTAAAGGACTCGGGCTACGGGCGCGAACTCGCACACTTCGGGATTCAGGAGTTCGTGAACAAAAAGACCGTCTGGATCCAGTCACCCGGCGAGCGCGACGATGTCGCGACGGAGTAAAGAGGGCGGGCGCAAAATCGAAGACAATGGGAGACGGGCGAAGTCACAGCAGGCGAGAGCTGCTTCGAGTCGGCGCGCTCGGCGCGATGGTGAGCGTCGCGGGCTGTTCGAGCCTGCGCTCCGGCCCGACCCCCCTCGAAGAGGACGAGGAACCGGAAACGTACACGCTGACGGTCGTCCTCGAAGAGAACGGCCAACCGGCCCTCGAAGCCTCAGTCTCGATCGAGTCGACCGAGTTCGTCCCGCAGGCCGACGCGCAGGTTCCCGGAAGTGACGGGATCGTCACGTTCGAACTCGAAGACGGCGAGTATATCGTCCTCGTCGAGAGCCAGGAGTTTACGAACGCCGAGGAGCCGGTCACGATCGACGGCGAGGATGTCGAGGTGACGATCTCGCTCGAACGCGGCTACGGCTGATCCCGGACAACGAGTACGGGAACGGAAGCGTTATCGACGACCCGCTCGGTGACGCTGCCCATCGAGAGGAGCTTTTCCCGTGGACTCTTTCCGTGCGTTCCGATCGCGATCAGATCGATTTCGTGGTCCTCCGTGTACTCGATGATCTCCTTTTGGGGCGTTCCCGTCCGGATCTCGCTCGTGGCTTCCAAACCGGACTCCTCCGCGCGCGAGCGGACGTGCTCGATCGCGTTCTCGCCCTCGGCTCGCAGGGATGATTCGACCTCCTCGCGGGCGTCTTCTGCGGCGCGAGCAACACGGGAGTCGACGACGTAGAGTGCGTGAACCGTCGCGTCGTTGTCCACAGCGATCCGCAGCCCGTGTTCGAGCGTCGTATCGATCATCTCGCTGCCGTCGGTCGGTATCAGGACGCTGTCGTACATGTGCGGGCGTTCGTCGGGCGGGCACTTCTAACTACGTGAGAATCAGGACGGTGATTCGACTCAGTCCGCGCCGTTCTCCTCCTCTTCGCCCTCTCCGTTCTCTTCGCTTTCGTCCTCGACGTTCGGGTCCGCGTCGTAATCGAAGCTCCCGAAGCTCGACCCGTCGGCCTGTGTGATCGTGAGCGTGCCGCCGTCGGGATCGAGGCCGTCCTCGCCGGAATCGGCGAGTCGGATGTAGGTGTTGTTGTTCGGAGCCGCGGTCGTGTCGGCTCCGACGGTCACCGTCGTAATTCCGGTGTCGAACTCCCAGCCCGAGATATCCACCGGGTCGTCGTTTGAGTTGTACAGCTGGACGCGGTCGCTCGAAAACTCCTCGTCTTCGTGATGAATCCCGAGAACGTCGAGTGCGTCCGGGCTCGTGAACCCCTCGTCGGTCTCTCCGTCCTCTCCTTCCTCCTCGTTTTCTTCGTTTTCTCCCTCTTGTTCATCCTCGTCCTCGTCCGCGTCGGATTCCTCATCCCCTTCATCCACAGTAGCCTCGGAGGTTTCCGCCTCCTCGCCCTCCTCATCGTCGTCTTCGCTGTCGTCCTCGCTATCAGCTTCATCGTCCGTATCGTCCTCTTCGCCATCCTCGTCCTCGCTCGAAGCCGGCTCCGGCTCGTCCTCCTCGGTTTCGTCGCCCTCTTCGTCGCCGTCCCCGTTGCCGTCGGCCGGTCCGTCCTCGAAACAGCCCGCGCTGAACAGGGCGATCGAAACGCCGAAAGCGCCGAGTAGATCGCGCCGATCGAGTGAGAGTGACTCCGCATCCGAGTTCCGTGATGGTATCTTCATCAATGACGGTACGAGCCGATAGATATTATATTATTTTGTAAATTAATTAATAGAAATAAAGTCAGTCGAGCAACGAGAGGAGATCGGTAGCGGCGTGGGATTCGAGGTCTCGCACCGTTTCGATGAGCGTCGATGTTCGACCGTCGTCGTAACGTTTCCTACTGAGGGGCTCGAACTTGTTCTCCAGCGTCGCCCAGTCCATCGGGGTTCGCGGATGGCCGACGAACCCCGATTTCTCGATCCGGTAGGTCGTCCCCTCGTCGGTGGTGATGTCGAGAACTGCGGGCATCTCGCCGGTTTCGAAACGCTCGGTGAGCTCCTCGTTCGTTTCGACATCGACGTTGCGAAGCAGACGCTGAACGTCCTCGCGGCCGATCCGTTCGGGTTCGTAGGCCGCGTTCGTCAGCTCGCGATCGATCAGCGCCGCCGCGAGCATATATGGTAAGGAATGGTCGGCTTCGGCTTTCGTCTCGACTTCGTACCTGCTTCCCTCGCCGCCGCCAATGATGAGCTTCGCGCCGGCGAAGGTGTCCAGTCGGATCTCGCTGACGTTCTCATGGTCGATCCCTTCGCCCTCCGCGAGTTCGATGATTCCTTCGACGGCAGACTGGGCGTAGGTTTCCGCGACGTAGCGCTTGGTCATCGTTTCGAGAACGCGCTTACAGCCCGAATCGAGTGAAACCTCGAACGAGCCGGCGATGACCGCTTGCCAGCCCTTCTGACCCTCGAAGAGGTTCTTCGGACCGTTCATCCCGCTTCGCGCGAGCATCGCGGCGTAAACCCCGTTTCGCGCGGCGTGGGCGCTCGCAACCCCCTTCCACTCGTTGATTCCTTCCGTGCGAGTGACCCGAAGCGCGTTGTTCGCCGTGCCGGCGATCCCGATGGCGTTTTGCAGTTCCTCGTAACTCAGCCCGAGGAGCTTGCCCGCGCCCGCGGCAGCCGAGATCACAGTATGGGTAACGTGGTCGAACCCGCGCTCGCGCACGGGCGCGTTCCACGCGAGTTCGCCCTGGATCTCGTAGGCGATGCCGATCGCCTCGACGAGTTCGCGCCCGCTTGCCCCTTTGGCCTCCCCGCAGGCCAGTATTCCCGCGATGTTGTCGCTCGGGTGGGGCGTCTCGCCCGGCGCGAGAAACGAGTCCATGTAGTCGAGATACCTCGTGAGGGTCGTATTGAACATCGTCGCCTCGGGGATCGAGGCGCGCTCCTCGGTGCCCCAGAGCCGGCACGGTCCCTCGGAACTCGCCTCTCTGACTGTCGCGAGAACGGTCTCGGGTGTTTCCTCGTCCATTGCGCCGATAGCGACCCCCACCGAATCGAGGGCGCGTTTTTTTAGTTCCTCGCGGACCTCCTCGGAGAGGTCGTCGTACTCGACGGCGAGAACGAACTCGGCGAACTCGTCGGTCGTTGTCATGCGGGCTGTACCATGGTCCGTGTGAAAAGTGTTGTTCGGACAATACCTAGAGGTCGGCGGTGCAGTGATGTGGCCTGCTCCCCAGTGTGAACTATGGTCAGTACCGCAGACCTACTGGTCGAGTGTCTCGACAGGGAGGGAGTTGAGTACGTCTTCGGCGTCCCTGGCGAGGAGCTAGAGGATCTACTGTTTTCGCTTCGCGACTCCGAGATCGAGTTCGTTCCCACGCGCCACGAACAGGGGGCGGCGTTCATGGCCGACGTTCACGGTCGGCTGACCGGCGAGGCCGGCGTCTGTCTCTCGACCCTCGGACCGGGCGCGACGAACCTGCTGACGGGGGTTGCCGATGCACACCTCGATAAATCCCCGCTGGTCGCGATCACCGGACAGGGCGGGCGCGAACGCCTCCACAAGGAGAGCCATCAGGCGCTCGATATCGTCCATACCTTCGAGCCGGTCACCAAGTGGAACACCCAGTTGAGCGAGCCCGAAATCGTTTCCGAATCCGTCCGGAAGGCGTTCAAGCTCGCGGAGTACGAAAAACCGGGCGCGACCCACCTCGAATTCCCTGAGGACGTTGCGAACGAGGAGACGACCGAGACCCCGCTGCCGACGCGCGCGCGGGTGCGCCGGGCGGATCCCGATCCCGAGTCGGTCGAACGAGCTACGACGTTGCTCGAACGAGCGGAACGCCCGATCGTGCTCGCGGGCAACGGCGCAGTACGCACGCGCTCGCGCGGTGTAGGCCGGGGTTCAGAGAGCGCGAACCAGCTCAGGGAGCTCGTCTCCCGGATGGGGCTGCCGGTCGTCGCCACCTACATGGGCAAGGGCGCGATCTCGGATCGCGAGCCCCACTCGCTGCTGACGCTCGATTCGGGCCCCGACGGCGAGGCGGGCGAGGCGATCGCCCGCGCGGACTGCGTGCTCGCGGTCGGCTACGACATCGCCGAACACGACCCCGAGGGCTGGAACCCCGATCTCGATACGACGGTGATCCACGTGG
>JADFQH010000148.1:5161-7321 GCA_022561895.1 Methanobacteriota archaeon
CTTTGACATAGAACCAGAAGAGCGCGAGCCGGATTGGGGTGATCCAACCTACCGCATCATCCCCCGTGTTGCTCAGATAGGGGACACAGGCGTTGCGCACCGACATTACAACCCCGAGGTCGAGATCGTCGCGGATATCCCAGCCAGTCTCGACGCGATCACCCAGGGCGTGCATCCGGGTTCGGGCAAAGCGTGGTGTACCGAGGTTCACGACCGAATCATCGAGGAGGTTTCCCGGAAACCGGATCCCGATGATGCCTTTACGGTTCGCCGAACGCTGCCGATCCTCCGGGAAGCGATGGTCGACGAAGACGTACTGATCTCCGACGTTGGAAGCCACAAGATGGCGATCGCACAGGAGTTTCCCGTCTACGAGCCCAACACCTGCATCATTTCCAATGGGTTGGCGAGCATGGGAATCGCCGTTCCCGGCGGGCTGGCGGCGGATCTCGTCTGCGAGTCGAACGTCGTCGCCGCAACAGGCGACGGGGGCTTTCTGATGAACGCCGCCGAGATCGAGACCGCAACCCGGCTGGGGCTTGGCTATACGATCCTGCTCTTCAATGACGACGACTACGGCCTGATTAGCGAACAACAGGAAGAACACACCGGCGGGCACTTCGGGACGAAACTCTCGAACCCGGATTTCGTCGCCTTCGCCGAAAGCTTCGGAATCGACGCCTACCGACCCGAGACGTGGGAGGAAGTAGAGGAGATTCTGAACGAGGTGATCCCCTCAGAGGAGATGGCGCTCGTCGAGGTGCGCGTCGAATGACCGTCTCGCTCACCCGGCGGGCCGATCTCTTCGGGGATCGAACCGCCGTCATCGAGACGAGCGAGAACGAACGCTACAGCTACGCGGAGCTCGACGCGCTGGCCGAACGTCTTGCTCGGAAACTCGCGGGGCTCGGGGCCAAACGGGGCGACCGGATCGCGCTGCTCTCTCGCAACCGGATCGAGGTCCTCGCATGCGTCTTTTCGACCCGTAGGCTGGGTTGTGAGCTCGCACTGCTCTCGCCCTATCGTTCGAAGTCCGAAATCGCGGATCTCGTTTCCCGGATCGATCCTCACACCGTTCTCCACGAGGAGGCCCAGTCCGACCGCCTCCGAAAAGTCAGGGAAACGATGAGCTTCGACGAGCTGTCGGACACCGATCCCGCCGAGTACGAACCCGCTGGCACGACCATGGCCGATCCGTGGCTCCTCATCCATTCGGCCGAGGACGACCCGTCGATCTACGTCTTTTCAGCGGACGCCGTCGAGCGAAACTGTATCGCCGGGACGGTGACGTGTGGCCTCTCGGGTTCGCGGACTGCGAACCTCACGTCGCTCTTTCGCGCCGACGGCCTGCTCGTTGGCACGCTCCCGACGCTGTATGCGGGTAGAACCCTCCTGCTTCACCGGGCGTTTCGCCCCGATCCCGCCCTCGCGATGATCGAGCGCCACGACGCGACTGACGTCTACGGAACGCCCACGGAGTTCGACCGGCTAACCGAGGCGGGGGGTTTTGATACCGCTAACTTCGCGAGCGTCGAGGCGATCTATTCGGGCGCGCCGCTTTCTCCGGAGCTTCACGACGCCTATCTAGTTGGCGGCCAGCCGGTAGGTCGGCTGTTCGGAACGCCGGCCGCACCCCACTCACTCGCCTTTCTGCCCGACCGCGAGGATGTCGTCGAGAAAGGCGACAGCGTCGGCCGGCCGGTTCCCGACTGCGAAGTACGGGTTTCAGAGGGGCAACTGGAGGTCCGTGGACCGGTAGTCGCCGACGGCACTCTCGACGAGGAGTTCGACGGGTGGGTCGAAACGGGGCTGCGGGCCCGGCGGGACGACGAGGGTGATTACTGGATCGAGGAACCGTAGTCGAGAGATCAACCGACGAGTTCGCGCCCGCGCGGCGAGAGGGCGAACAGGAAAACACCGAGAAGCACCCAGAGAAGCACGATCAGCCACTCGTAGGGCCAGATGAGCGCCGAGGGACCGCCGGGAAGGTACAGGAAGACGAAAAAGGCGGAGAGCGCGAGCGCGAACGCACCGGTTGCGTAGCCGGCGGGCACCCTGAAAGGGCGCTCCATCTCGGGTTCCCGGTGTCGGAGGACGAGAAACGAGACGCAGACAAGCAGCCACGCGACGACGATCCCCAGTCCGCCGGCGTCGACGATC
>JADFQH010000149.1 GCA_022561895.1 Methanobacteriota archaeon
AGCCACCGCGCCATCCCGACCACGAGGAGCGAGGGACTCGGGAGATCCCGGTCGGCGAGAGCGTCCTCGTCGAGCCCGCGGATCTCCCGGAGGAGGGCGAGCGCGTCTGGCTCAAGGGACTAGGGTGTGTACGATACGATGGAGGGAGGCAGTTCGAGTTCACCGGTGACGACATCGACGCCGTGCGCGAGGAGGGCGTCGACGTGATCCATTGGGCGCCCGCAGAAGAGAGCGTTCGCGTCAGGATGCGAACGATGGAGGGCGACGTCGAAGGGCGAGCCGAACCCGAATTCGGGGAGACGGATGTGGGTGAGATGGTGCAGTTCGAGCGGATCGGCTTTGCAAGGACTGACCAGCATGCCGACATCGAATCAGTTGTATACTTCGCACACCCCTGAGCTACTCCCACTCGACTTCCTCCAAGGGTTCTGCGACGATACCTTTCTGTTGGACCAGCACGCGAGCGTGGGCGGTACAGACCTTTCTGTTTTCGTCCCACGGAATGTGAAGCCGGACGGCGGCCGGTCGCTCACAGTCGTTTTCAGTACAGGGTTCAGTCATCGTATCGGTCTTTCTCGGCGAGTGCCGCCTCGGTTCCGTACTCGCAGACCAGCGGCTTGAAACTCTCGCCGAGTTCGAGCATACACAGCCGCGTCGAGTCGAAGCCCAACTCGTCTGCGACGGCGTCCCACGGATGGGCCTGAAGCACTTTTCGCACGAGCAGTCGTTCTTGTCTATCGCCGAGCGAGACTCGCTCACAGACGAGGTGGGCACATGCGAGCGACCGGAAGCTCCCCGGCGAGACATCGAAGGTTCCGGAGCCGTATGCCGCGCTTACGACGTGAACCCAGTCGCGCTCGGTGAGGTCGGTCTCAATACTCAAAGCGACCGATTCGAGTACCCCCCGAACCACGTCCGGGTCGGCGTTTCGGAGTGGGTCCAAAAGCGTGCCCGTGATTCGCTCAGTGAACCACGCGGCGTGGCGGTCGTGGAGCTCCGTTCCACTGTCGCTCGTCGGCGAGAGCATTACCGCAGAGTGTTCACCGCTCGTGTCGTGCCGGGTCGTCGAAAGGTGAACCGCCGAGAAACCGTTTTTCGCCCAGAAACCGAGGAGTTCGGGCGTCGCGCCGTAGCTGACGCCGAGCCAGTCCGCCCTCGAGGAAAACTCCCGTCGAATCGCTGAAAGCAGTCGCGAGCCGAGTCCGCGCGAGCGGACGGCGTCGTGTGTGGCGATCCGGAGCACTCGCCAGCCAACCGGCGTTCCCGCCTCCTCGTCCCGGAGCTGACTCGTCAGTAGGTCGGGGATCATGTTTCCGCGGATCCGCTCGCCCTCGTAGCCAGCACGTCGGATCTCCTTCGGAAGAGCGCCCTCGCGGGCCAAGAGTGCGACGCTCGTAACGTGCTCCTCGTGTGTCAGTGCCCGAACTTCGAGGTTCGGTGCGTCGAGGAGCCTCGCTAAATCGTCGGGTTCGGTGCGGTAGTGTGCCGAGACGAGCAGCCCGAACGTTTCTCGAAGCAGGTGTTCGTCACTGGCGAGATCCGCTTTCGAGAGTCGGCGATAGGCGGCCGTTTCGGGCGTTGCGGCCTCGATCAGTTGGGCGACCGCCGGACGCGCATCGAGCAGTAGGGCGCGAAACACCCACACTTCGAGTGGATCACCAGCCGCATACCTGATGGGATCGGCCATCGTTACCGAACGAACCTCGTGATCGCTCGCGTCGAGGCGGTCGCGGAATCGAACCGAGAAGCCACGACCCGCTCCTTCGTAGCCATGGACCGTGGTGACGAAGGCGATTCGTCCGGTTTCGAGACAGCGTTCGAGCGCGCTGACGGGCAGTGCTGCCGCCTCATCGACGATCAGTATATCAGGGGTTTCGTCCGCGAGCAAGGACGGTCGCACGAAGCGTACCCGACCCCCCGTCGTCGTTTCGAGGACGTGATTATCATCAGTGACGAGATCGTCCGAGACCATCTCGCGGGCGCGTGCGAACACCTCCGCAACGTTTCGAGCAACTGGGGCGCTCACGAGCACGTCCTCACCGTCCAACGCGAACGAGCCAGCTGCGAGTCCGGCGGCACTTGACTTTCCCCGGCCCCGATCGGCTTCGATGACGACCGCTCTGCGGTCCTCCCGAAGGATTTCGAGGGTTTTGACGGCGCTTGCTTGGTCGCTCGTCAGACAGCGCTCGTAGGCTTGCCGGGAAAACGCATGTTCGTCAGGGATCGCCACCGAATCGCGTTCGATCCGTGGGGCCGGGTGGGTCAGCCCGTTTCGTTCGATCTCTTCGGAGTCGACGTCGACGATAGCGATTCCGGGGTGGGTTCTGAGGAGCGAGACGAGGCGCTCTCGAAAGCGGCCGGTCGTGTCTTCGATTTCGAAGGGAGGGACCGCGAGACTTTCGTCGAACTCGTCGCGCTGGGCGGGCCACGAATCGAGTTCCGGTGCGAGCAAAATCAGTAGGCCGCCACCGTTGACGACGCCGCTCAGTCGTCCGAGGGCGTTCGGTTCGAATCGTCTGTGGGTGTCATAGACGACGATCTCGCGGGTGGTTCCGAGTAGTTCACTGGTACGCTTCGGGTCGACTCGTTCGCAGGGCAGCGGGTCGCGGTCGCTCACGAGGACGGTATCAGTGACGGCGACGGGAAGCGAGTCGAGGATCTTACCTACTATCTCGAACCCATAATCAGAATCGCCAGCGAGGACGAGCAGCCGCCGCTCGTTCGTCTCGCGTGCCTCCGTGAGAAGACCGGTGGCGACCGCAGAGAGATCCATCGGGGACTCGTTGTCCGCGTGCGCGTAAGGGGTTTACTACCCCGCTTGCATGGTTCGAGGACCGAGCGCCTTGGGACCGTCGTTTGCTTGCCGGAGACGCCAGGGTGTTCACACCGGGGATCTCATAGCCGTCCGCTCATGACTTTCGCGGCGGTCAACACCGGGTCCCACGTCGTGTTAAACGGCGGCGCATACGCGAGATCGTAGCCTTCGACATCGGAAATCGTTGCCCCCTCGTAGAGTGCGGCGACGACGGCGTGGCTCCGGTGGACCGCGCCCTCGCCGTACTCGCTTACGAGGCTCGCTCCCAGAAGACGTTTGGACGACTGATCCGCGGTCAGCGTGACGGTCACGGTCCCGCCCTCGGGGTAGTAGCCCGCCCGCGAGCGGGCCTCGATCGTCTCCGTGACCGGCTCGAATCCGGCTTCGCCCGCCGCCTCGTCTCCCACCAATCCTGTTCGGGCAGCTTCCATCTCGAAGGCCTTGAGCGCCGCGGTCCCCACGATCGGCCCGCCCTCGGTCGGATCACCCGCGACGGTCTGGCCAATTGCCCGCCCGTGGCGATTGGCCGTAAGCGCTAGCGGCACGTACGCCGGTTCGCCGGTAACGACGTGTTCGGTTTCGGCGCAGTCGCCCGCGGCATAAATTTGAGAGCGGTTCGTTTCTCGGTACTCGTCCGTCGCGATTGCACCGGTCTTCCCGAGCTCGACGCCCGCTTCCTCAGCAAGCGCGGTTCGCGGGCGAACGCCAGTACCCAAAAGCACCATTCCCACCGGAACCTCCTCGTCGGCTGTGACAAGTACCTCGGCTCGACTGTCGCCAGCGACGGCCTCGACCTCGCTTTCGAGATGGATGAGGACGTCCCGCTCACGCAGATGCTCGGCGACGATCTCGCTCGTGGCCTCGCTGAACGGTTTCAGAACGCGTTCGCTACGCTGGAAGAGGTGGACCTCGAAGTCGTTTTCGGCCAGCGCTTCGGCCATCTCGATGCCGATATAGCCGCCACCGACGATTCCGACCGGCGCGGTACAGTCCTCTAAAAATTCACAGGCTGGCCCGCTGTCGGGCTGCATGAAGGTCCCCTCCGAGCGAGACCGATTCACGAACTCCCGGAGATCTCTCCCATCCGTCATCGACCCGAGCGTGTAAACCCCTTCGAGATCAGTCCCTTCGATCGGCGGGGCGGTCGCCGCCGCTCCGGTGGCGATCAGGAGGTGGGCGTAGGGCTGGACCACCTCCCCGTCCTCGTTCTCGGCGGTCACAGTGCGCCCGTCGGGATCGATCGAGACGACTTCATGACCAGTTCGAAGATCGATATCGCGCTCCTCGCGGAACTCTTCTGGAGTGACCGAAACGAGATCAGAAAGCGACTGGATCTCGCCTTTGATGTAGTAGGGCAGTCCACAGGCCCCGTACGAAACCCACTCGCCCTTCTCGAAGACGATAACGTCCAAACTGGGATCGTCCCGTTTTGCTTTGCTCGCGGCCGACATCCCCGCGGCGTCCCCGCCGACGATGACGAACGTTGACATAGTATGAATCCGTTTCGAGAGACCTAATAACTGGTTCTCCAGTGTGTTTCGGTTGTCCAGCCGCTCAGTCCGCGATCCGCGAGAGGACGAAAAAGAGCGCCGCGAGGGTCAGGCTTACGGCGGCGATTGCGGGGTACGCGGCTCCGATCCCCCAGTCGGTTGCGAGTACGCCGAACACTGCTGGGCCGGAGGCGCTGCCGATGGCGCTCGCCGTTTGAATCACCCCGAAGAGACTGCCGCTGAACTCGCGTTCGGCCTGTTCCGAGATGAGCGCGTTTTTCACGGGAACACAGGCGTACATCACCGCGCCGATAACGAAAAACCAGATCGCGAGGAACGCAAAGAGGAGTTCCGTCGGGATACCGCTGGGCAGGCGCGCCACGAACACGGTCGCGCCGACGAGCAGCGCGGTTCCGAGCGCGGCGACGACGCCGAGGGATCCGCGATCGAAGCGGTCCGAGAGGCTGCCCGCCCACAGTGAGGAGAGGCTACCACCCAGAAGCAGCGCGAAGAAGCCAAGATTCCCTACCGAGGCCGAGCCGCCGGTTCCGGCGGCGATATAGGAGGTCGTAAACGTCTGGATCGCGCGGCTCTGGAGCGAGATGAGGACGGTCACACAGAACAGAACGGCGATGCCCCGTGTGAGCGGGACGTTGAGTACCCGCATGGCCGAGCGGAGCGGGCTGCGAAACGAGAACGATCGGCCACCGTCCGGGCGGGGCTGGCGTTCATCGGCCGAGTGATCCGCCGGCTGTTCATCGCTCGGTTCGCTAAACAGCGGGATAAAAACGAGCGTAACGACGATTCCGAGGATTGCGGCGACGCCGAGGGCGACCCGCCAGCCCGCAAACACGGCGAGTCCGCCGATCAGCACCGGCGAGGCCATCGTGCCGACCATCCCTCCGAAACCGAAGACGCCCATCGCCTTTCCTTCCGTACTCCCTGTTTCGACGTCGCTGATCAGGGACATTCCCGTCGGGTGAAACGTACTGCCGCTGATACCCGCAATAGCTTGGGCGATGAGCAGGGTCTCGTAGCTTCCCGCCGTGGCCGCGAGCGCAATTCCGCCGGACATCCCAGCGAGGCCGGCGACGAGCAGACGCTTTTTGCCCACGCGATCGGCGAGCACGCCAGCAGGAAGCTGGAAGATCGAGTACATGACGAAGAAGATCGTAAGCAGGAATCCAGCTTGGGCGTACGAAATCCCGAGATCAGTTACTAAAAGCGGGATAATCGGCGGGAGCGCAACGGAGAAGAACTCGTTTGCGCCGTGGCCGAGGCTGATCGAACCGACCACGCGGGGCCGGGAGACGGCGGTGACTGAGCGAATCGAATCGGGGACGATGATCGAGGTTCGCTAGAAGGTAACTAAAGGGATCGGATCGCGGCGAGGAAGGTCTCGTCGTGGCGGTATCCGTGTGCCCACCCCACACGCTCTCTACGGTTTGAACACGCTTTTATGGGGTGGTGCGTTACTCGGAGTACAGCCTGCGCGGGGTCATGACGCTCCTAGCCGTTTGGGATCTATGTACGGTCGAATACCGGCGGGGGAGCGAGAACCCGCGTGCAGGAGGAGATCACAATGCCAGTTTACGTCAACTTCGACGTCCCGGCCGACCTTCAAGAGGACGCCTTAGAGGCCCTCGAGGTCGCCCGAGACACAGGTTCGGTGAAGAAAGGAACGAACGAAACGACCAAAGCCATCGAGCGGGGCAACGCCTCGCTCGTCGTCATCGCCGAGGACGTCCAGCCCGAGGAGATCGTGCTGCATCTTCCGGAACTCGCGGACGAGAAGGGCATTCCCTTCATCTTCGTCGAGACACAGGACGACGTCGGCCATGCCGCCGGTCTCGAAGTCGGGTCGGCCGCTGCGGCGATCACCGACGCCGGCGATGCGGAGGGCGACGTCGAGGATATTGGACAGAAGGTCGAGGACCTTCGCTGAGGTGAACTAGGATGAGCATCACAAGACATTCCAGTTCGCTTCGCTCCACTGGCTGTGACTTGTTGGCTCACACTCGCCACCGGGGGTGGCTCGCGTGAGCACAGAAGAATCAGCGAACGACTCAACACCCGCCGAGGTCATCGAGATCGTCGGCAAGACGGGGATGCACGGCGAGGCCATGCAGGTCAAATGCCGCATCCGCGAGGGCGAGAATCAAGGGCGAATCATCACGCGAAACGTACTCGGGCCGGTCCGGGTGGGCGACGTCCTCCAACTCAGGGAGACCGCCCGCGAGGCCGACTCGATCGGCGGACAGTAGAACGATGGTCGAAACACACATCTGTGATTACAGCGGCGAGGAGATCGAACCCGGCACGGGCATCATGTTCGTCCGGACCGACGGCACAGTCCTTCACTTCGTCGACTCGAAGGCGGAGAAGAACTACTTCCTCGGCCGGGAAGCCCGCGATCTGGAGTGGACCGCGGCGGGCCGAGCCGAAAAAGCGGGGCGCGCTCGCGTCGCCGAGAAGGCCGACGCAGGAACCGAAACGACCGCGGCGGACACAGAAGAGGGGAGCGAAATCGCTGCCACCGAGGAAGAAGCGACGGTCGAACCCGACGAGGAGACGGCCGAGGAAGTCACCGCAGACGACAGCGACGTCGAAAGCGACGCCGGAGCCGAGCAGGCCGACACCGTCGACGAGGAATCCGGTGAGGAAGACGCGACCGAAAACGAATCGGAAGACACAGAGGTCGAAGCCGAGGAAACCGAAGCATGAGCGAGGAGCGCACCTTCGTGATGGTCAAGCCCGACGGCGTTCAGCGTGGCTTGATCGGCGAGATCGTCTCCCGGTTTGAATCGAGAGGCCTGAAACTCGTTGGCGGGAAGTTCATGCAGATCAGCGAAGACCTCGCTTACGACCACTACGGCGAACACGAGGGCAAGCCCTTCTTCGACGATCTCGTTTCCTTTATCACCTCTGGACCGGTCTTTGCGATGGTCTGGGAGGGCCAGGACGCGACGAAGCAAGTCCGGAAGATGATGGGCGAG
>JADFQH010000150.1 GCA_022561895.1 Methanobacteriota archaeon
GGGAGCCTGGCATGAAGAAACCAAGAATCGCGGTCGTCTTTGGTAGTGAATCCGACTGGCCGGTGATGGAACGATGCGTCGAGCAGCTTCATGCGTTCGGTGAGAAACCGCACGTGGAGGTGATGAGCGCGCATCGCAATCCGCAGCGCGTTGAGGCGTTTGCGAGCACGGCGGAACAAGACGGAATCGAGGTCATCATCGCAGCCGCCGGGATGTCCAACGCGCTGGCCGGTGCAATTGCCGCGCATACCTGCGCTGTGGTCATTGGGATTCCGCTGGCAAGCGGATCGTTGCAGGGGATGGACGCCTTACTCTCGACCGTTCAGATGCCGCCCGGGGTTCCCGTGGCCTGCGTGAGCGTTGGGGAGGCCGGTGCGAAGAACGCCGCGTTGCTGGCCGTGCAGATCATCGCCCGCAAAGATGAAAAACTTGCGGCCGCCATGCATCGATTCAAGGAAACGCAAGCCAAGGCGGTGGAAGCCAAGAACCGCGCACTCCAGGAAAAGCTCGGATCATGCCGCCAAGCCGGTTCTACCGGAGCGTGACGCTCCCACCGCGGACCATCGAATGGATCGGCGGGCTGGACTTCGAGACCGAGTTCGCGCACGACGTACCGATACGTACGGGCGACCTCGCTCTTTTCGACCCGTGAGACCTCGCTGATCTCGTCCAAACTTCGAGGAACGCCGGCCTGTCTGGCGGCGGCGTAGACGCTCGCGGTGGCGACGCCCTCGATGGAGCGCCCCGGAAGCAGGTCCTCGTTCAGCGCGCGACGATAGATGACGCTCGCGGTTTCTCTGACGTTATCCGGGAGGCCAAGCGCGCTCGCCATCCGGTCGATCTCGCCGAGCGCCTGCTTTAGGTTGCGTTCCTTCGAGTCGCGCGTGCGGAATCGCTCGTTCCACTTGCGCAGGCGCTGCATCTTCTGGCGCTGGCGACTTCCTAACGAATTTCCGTAGGCGTCCTTGTTGCGCCAGTCGATGTTAGTCGAGAGGCCCTTGTCGTGCATCGTGTTCGTCGTCGGCGCTCCTACGCGGGATTTCTGGTCTTTCTCGCGGGAGTCGAATGCGCGCCATTCGGGACCCCGATCGACCGAGTCCTCGGCGACGACGAGGCCACAGTCGATACAGACTGTCTCGCCGTGCTCGTCGTCGTTGATCAACTGTCCGCCACACTCCGGACAGTTATGTTCTTCGCGTTCCGTCTCCTGTTCGCGCTCGGTTTCGCGGCTTCGTTCTCGGATGTTTTCGCTCATAGTTTCTGAGAGGGCAGGCGCTGGCCGGGCAGGGATACCTGAAAAATCCCGGAGTTTGTCGTTGAGATGTGGTAAGTCCGAAACTTACTTAAATCCTTTGATAGTGCGTTCTCGATCGGCATAACACCGGGTTGTACGGTCTTTTCGCGAATCTATAACGAATTATTTAATTAGTCACACGAGGGAGCACAGCAGGGAATCCGGTAGCGATCGAACAACGGATCCGAACCTCGCCGTCGGAAGCGAGAGCCCCTCGGGTGCGGAGCTCGGTCCCGTTTCTCGACGATCATCTCGGGATCGACGTGCCCGCTCGCAAACGGGTGCGGTCGGCGTGTTCATCGCCGGATGGCTCGACTGCGAAGACACCCCTGCTCAAGTGGTCATCTGTGCGGCCAGTCATCTTCTTCGGGATTAAGCAGGTGTACCAACCGGCCCGACTGTGGGGCTATCGACCCACTCCTAACAAGCGAAAATCGCACGAAGGGAGCGGGTTAATCAGTCGTACCAAACCCGCTAAAGGTGATCGCTACATCTGTATGGATATGAGCACGACCGCGACCGCAACCAGCCTGAACGAAACCCAACAGCGCATCCTTCAGTATCTCCGCGAACACGTCGAGACCCGGACCTACTTCAAATCCCGACTCATCGCGGAGGATCTCGACCTCACGGCGAAAGAAGTCGGCACGAATATGAGCACACTTTGTTCCGGCGAGTTCGGTCTCAGCGTCGAGAAATGGGGCTACTCCTCGTCGACGACGTGGATGGTCAGTATCTGACGACGCGTATGGTTCAGTAGTCGTATCGGATCAGCTCGTCCGCTCGATCCGCGAACGCCACCGTCCGATCGTCGAACGACTCCGCGTACCGAACGAGCAGGAAGATAAAGCTCTCGGGTCGATCGAGTGTGTATCCCGTCTCGCGGGTGAGAAGTCCCGCCTCCTCGAGATCGGCCGCCGTGTTGCTCACCGTCGCCGTCGAGACATCTAGATGCTCTGCGATTGCGCTGCCGGTCGTTTTGGGCTCCGAAAGCAGCGCCATCACCATCCCTCGTGGGGTGTCACGCCGAAGGTAGCCAAGCGCCCGGCGCTCGAACTCGGAGAACTTGTCGGCGGGAAAGTATCGTCGATACTCGCCGTCCATGTGGCTTTCTATCGCACCCGCATCGACCAGCCGTCGGAGGTGGTGTTGGGTTTCGCCGGTTCCAAGCGAGAGATCGTCACGGATCTTCGAGAAGTGTGCGCCGGGTGTCGAGGAGACGTAGCCCGCAATCGCGGAGCGAGCGTCGCTTTCGGAACTGGAGCCGACGAACGCGGCGAGCGGGCTCGCCGCCCCGAGTGCGGCAAATCGCCGCAGTGTCGTCCGTTTGTCCCGATCGACGGGCTCTCGCTCCGGTTCGGCCATACTACCGACACAATAGTCAAGCTGAGATAAAACAGCTTCGGCCGCCGTCAGCTCTCATAAGGACTGTTGTAACAATTTACCGCTGATCGCTGATCCGCACGAGCGATCAACGGTAAGGGACTACAAGAGTCCTTATCAGTCGGTTGTCTCGGTTTCGAGCTCCTCTTGCTCGTCGTCCTCGGTCCGACTTTCCATTCGTCGCTCGCTGTCGACTCCCTCGGAGTCCATCTCCTCGAAAACCTCGTCTTGGTCCGCGATATCGCCGGTTTCTTGGCCCTCTTTGATTGCTTGGGCCTCCTGTTCCATCTCCTCGACATCCAGATCGGCCTCCTCGTCGATCCCGGCGATGAGCTCGCCGATGTTGTCGAGTCCAAGGAGTTCGCGGGTTTCAGCGTCGAAATCGAGGCTGTCGAGCTGGCTCTGCTCTTCGCCGATCTGTACGTCACTCCCTGTAAGCTGCTTGCCGTAGCGACCCACGAGCGAGGTGAGCTCTTGGGGCAGGACGAACGTCGTCGACTCGCCCTGTCCGATCGACTCTAAGGTTTCCATCCCCTTTTCGATGACCGCGCGCTCGCCCATCGATTCGGCGGATTTTGCTCGAAGGACGGTCGAGACCGCATCACCTTGGGCTTCCAAGATCTGGCTCTGTTTTTTCCCCTGCGCGCGGATGATGTTCGACTGTTTATCACCCTCCGCGGTCTCGACGGCGCTCCGGCGTTCACCTTGGGCTTCGAGGATCATCGCACGACGTTTTCGCTCGGCGGAGGTCTGTTGCTCCATCGCGCGCTGGACGTCTTGGCTCGGGTTCACCTCACGGACCTCGACCGATTCGACGCGAATCCCCCATTCGTCGGTGGGTTCGTCGAGCTCGGTCCGAATTTTTGCGTTGATCTCCTCGCGCTTGGAGAGCGTGTCGTCGAGCTCCATATCACCGAGAACGGCCCTGAGAGTCGTTTGGGCGAGGTTCGAGACGGCCCTTTTGTAATCATCGACTTCGAGAAACGCCTTCTTTGCGTCCATTACCTTGATGTAGACGACGGCATCGGCGGTGACGGGAGAGTTGTCCCGCGTAATCGCTTCCTGGCGGGGCACATCGAGCGTCTGGGTCCGCATGTCGAAGTGGTGGGTTGCGGAGACGAACGGCGGGATGAAGTGAATCCCCGGTTCGAGGAGTTTTCTGTACTCGCCGAAGACGGTCAGTGCGCGTTTTTCGGTCGCATCCACGATCTCGACCATCTGCCAGACGGTGACGATGGCGAGAAAGAGCAGTAGCAATGCGACGAATGTGAGCGTGAGTGCTGCTTGTAGTGGTACCACAGGGAACATACCGAACTGTTAGGATGTTATAAGTAAAAGGGTTCCCCTATCTGACGGTTGACCACCACTATTTTTCGTACTCGGGTTCGCGCTCGGTTTCCGCTTCCGGCGCGTCAGCCACCCGCCCGAGGTTGAGTTTGCGGTCGATCTCGTCCTCGACCATCCCCATGGACTCGACGGTGAGGACGTTGCCGCCGCCGGGGTCGATCACGAACACCTCCTCGCCCTCCGCTATCTCGCCTTCCATCGACCGGGCGGTGTAGTATGGGTTGAAGCCGCCGCCGGTGAGTTTGATCTGGCCGCCGGTCGGGGAGACTCGTTTCGTGACCCGCCCAGTTCGTCCCTTGAGCGAGGCCGAATCGCTGGTTTTGCCCGCGCCCTTCCCCCCATAGAGGTCGAACTCGCGGTAGGCAAACAGCGAGGCCCCCCCGACCAGAAGGACTGTTGCTGCGAGCGCAACCGCGAGTGCGCCGCCCGCAACGAACGGCCCGAGCGCGAGACCAACGATACCGGCGATCATGAGTGCAACCCCGAGAACGATCAGATGCGCACCCGGTGCGATCGCTTCGGCGATCGTCAGGATCACCCCGGCGACGAGCAGGACGAGCGGCAACGACTCCCCGAGGATCTCTACCATACCCAGTGTTAGGCCGCCGACCGATTAATGTTTCCGGATCAGATAACTCCCAATCCATACGCGAGCGTGCCGACCGCGATCAGCACGCCGAGAACGACGAAAAAGACGTTTTCGGGACTCATCGAACCCGGCTCGATCCGTCGGCTGCGTTCGTTTTCCTGGTCTTCTTCTTTCTCCTCGTCTTCTTCGCGTTCCTCACCGACTTCGTCGATCGAGTACTTCCACTCGTCTTCTGCGTCGCTCGCCATACTACTCGGTGTTCGGCCGGCGTGAAAAGTCCGTCTCTCGGCGCTCGCTCGGACTCGCAAGCTCGCCCTCGTAGATCACGCCCCGCTCCGCATCGACGGTCACTACCGTCCCGTCGGGTACGGCCGTCAGATCCGCGCCGCTGATCATCGGAATTCCGAGTTCGCGCGCGATCATCGCGGGATAACCGGTCATTCCTGAGCGAGCGTCGATGATCGCTCCGACACTCGAAAGATCGCCCGAGAACTCCCCATCAAAATCCGAAGCAAGGGTGACGATCGCACCTGGCTCGATCCCCGAAAGCTCCCCCGAAGAACTGGCGACGAGCGGGCCGCTTGTTCGCCCCGAGACGACGCCCGTTCCCGTCTCTATGGTTTCTGCGGCGACGTGGACCTTCAGCATGTTCGTCGTCCCCGCGCCCTCGATTTCGCTCATCATCCCCGAGAGCACTATCACCGTGTCGCCGCTTTCTGCGACGCCCGAATCCAGCGCCGCACCGACGGCGTTCTCGATCACGTCGTTCGTTCCCTCGTCACTGAAGGGAACGTACTCGGCGTTGACACCCCACGACAGTGCGAGCTGGCGACGAACTCGCTGTGTTGGCGTCGAAGCGATTATCGGTACGCCCGGTCGGTACTTCGCCATTTTTCGCGCAGTGTACCCCGACTCGCTCGCCGCGACGACCGCGCTCGCATCCAGGTCACGGGCGAGATACCGCGCCGCCCGCGCCAGCGCCTCGGTTCGCGAATCGCTCGGTGCGGGGACGCGCCCCTCGCGCAGTTCGGCGTACTCCTCGCTCCGTTCGACTTCGCGGACGATGCTGTCCATCGTCTCGACCACTCTAATAGGGTGATCGCCGATCGCCGTCTCGCCCGAGAGCATTACCCCATCTGTGCCATCCAAAACGGCGTTCGCCACGTCGGAAGCCTCCGCCCGAGTCGGCCGTCGCGAGTGAACCATCGAGTCGAGCATTTCTGTAGCCGTGATTACGGGTACGCCCGCGTCTCGACAGTTTCGAATGATCCGTTTCTGGATCATCGGAACGTCCTCCATCGGACACTCGACCCCGAGATCGCCGCGGGCGACCATCACACCATAGGAAGCGTCGATGATCTCTTCCAGATTCTCCACGGCTCCCGCACGCTCGATCTTCGAGATGATCGGGATCGACTCGCCGAACGTTTCAACAGCTGCCTCGACCTCGTAGATGTCCTCCGCATCACGGACGAACGACGCAGCGACGAAATCGACTTCCTTCTCGGCGGCGAGCCGCAGATCCTGTCGATCCTTCTCGGTGACGACATCGAGATCGAGTTCGACACCCGGAACGTTCACACCCTTCCGGCCGGCGAGCGGGCCGCCGCTTTCGACACGTGCGATCACCGCCTCACCGTCGCGTTCCTCAACGACCGTTTCGATCCGGCCGTCATCGAGCAGCACCCGGTCGCCGGGTGCTGCCGCGTCGATTCCAACGGAGAGACCGACCTCCTCGGGAGTTGCTTGCTGGCCTTCGACGAACCGGATTTGGGAACCGGATTCGAGGTGGATCGACTCCTTTAGAGGAGCTGTGCGGACCTCGGGACCCTGCGTGTCGAGCATCGCTGCCACCGGTTTTTCCGAACCGTCGTCGATCTCGCGTACGATGTCGATCAGCTCCGCGCGATCCTCGACGGAGCCGTGACTCGCGTTCAATCGGGCGACGGACATCCCCGCATCGGCAAGTCCACGAATCGTTCGGCGATCCTCCGTTGCGGGTCCGAGCGTACAGACGATCTTTGCGTTTCTCATGGTAGGGGTAAACGGCAATCCGGCAAAAAGCCCAACGGTTGTTTCGGATCCGAGTACGCGCCCTTGGCCCGCGAGCGCGAACTGGCGTTAGAAAGGCTTGCGCTCATATACAACTGCGTCGTAGCCGCGAACAAGCATGGCCCGACCCGACTTAGCCACCGAAAATCCGCCCCCCGAACCCACCGACCAGTGACATCCTCGCTGCTCATCGCCTTCGCGCTCTGCCTCTCGTTTTTCGTCGCCGCGACGACGTACTGGGTGTGTATTCTTTCGTCCTCGGTCTCGACTGTGAACCCCTCGTCGGTCTGTTCGATCAGAGTGACTTCGCTTTCGAGGCGTTCACAGCCCGCCCGGTCGGCCTGCTCACCGGCAACGTAGGAATCAACACTCACAACGACCAAGACCCGAGCATCGCCACCACCTGTGGGAACATGCCGGCTGATGGGAATTTCGTCACTGTCCCATTGAATGAGCAGCACAATTCGGGGCAGGCGGGCTGGGCCACCCTGACGGCTCGGGGGGGCGATACGGAATTGGTCATCGCTTTGTCGAAGGGCACAATGGAGTCCAAAGTGGCCCACGTTCACCTGGGTCAGTGCTCTGCCGGGGTGGGCGAAGCCGTGACCGGACTTACCAATCT
>JADFQH010000151.1:0-3304 GCA_022561895.1 Methanobacteriota archaeon
GTGGCGGGGCCAGCCCTAAGAAAAGTCTGAGGAAGGCGGTTGACTGCCTGCAAATCTCCCTGCATCGAAGTGCGGAAGAACTAAAAAGAAGGACTGTAGCCTTGGGTAACCGCTGTTCCGGCATTACGTTACACACTCGGGAGGGCTAGACCTAACTGGTAAGGCAGCGGTCTTGAAAACCGCCGCGCGCGAGCGCATCGGGGTTCGAGTCCCCGGCCCTCCGTGGATTACGCGGACTTAGTGCGGATCGAACTCAGTGCATCGCGGCGGCGGCCCGCCTGGTCCATCGTCGTCTTTTGGACCGACCAATCCGCGTTCATCCGCACTCAGCCCGTGGTCCTCCGCGGCCCTCAACAGCGTTTCGCCCCGTTCGACTTCCATAACGCCGTAGTTGAGCTTGTCGAGGTCCGCCTCGGCGGCCTTCTCGAAGAGGTCCTCGTCCTCGATATCCCAGCCGTTCTGTTCGATCGCCCGGTAGTTCAGGTACTCGACCGTGGAGGGCGGGAGCTCCTCGTCGACGACGGTTTCTTCGTTGGGCCTGACCGCGGGCAGCTCGATATCCATGTAGTACGTGGACACGGCCCGCGTTCATGTATCATTGTCGATCATGGATATCGAGGAGACCGTTGTTCGAGAAACACGGCGATGATCACGGCGTGGACGAGCCATCGGCCACTCTATGTCTGTCGTGGCCGCGGTACGAACCGGTAGATCGAGGGTGTGCAAACCGCCAACGACTCCCGCGAGCGCAACGCCACCGCCCGCAAGCAGCCGTCGTCTGGACATCATACAGAGTAAAGATAAAAGAAAATAAATAAATCTGCTTGTTCTGTGATTACTTCATCGTCCCAACCGTATCGATCCCGTACACCTGCTCCGGCGTCTCGACGTGAGCAGTCGAAATCGCCCCATCATATCCTTCCTCGCGAAGCCACTCCACCCTTCTGGGAACGGTTTTCGGACCCAACACTGCGCCCGGTCGGTCGGGGTCGTCGATGAAGTCCGTCTCCATCAGAAACGGCTCGCCCTCTTCGGCGGCGCGCCGCAGCTCGTCTTTCCGGCTGATGACGCTCGGGGTCGGGCCCGCGAGCCGGCCGCCCGCATAGTGTTTCACGACCCGGTGGGCCGGAAGACCGCGCTCCTCGGCCCACTCTGTGATCTCGGTCAGATCCTCGCTTCCCTCGGTGTGCAGTTGAACCGCACAGTCATGTTCGACTCCGAGCGAGAGGGCGTGTTTCAGTACCTCGTTGGAGGCGTCCCATACCTCCTCACTGACTTCGTAGTGTGGGCGACCGGATTTGAGCGCGAGCGCTTCGTCCGTGTGATCGGCGGCGAGCTCCAGCCCCGCACGCATGATCTCGCCCGCGTCCGCGGGCGTGTAGCCCGCCTCGACTAGCTGGGAGATCAGGCCGGGATGAACCCCCAAAACGGGCCACGCACGCCCGTCGAGGATTGTCGTACTTTCCTCGACCACGCCGAGGGTGGTCTCGAACACGTGTTGAAAATCCGCACCCGATTCGGGTAGCTCCCCGAGATGCCACGAGGGTTTGTTGACAACGAGCAGGTGCGTGCCACCCGCGCGAGAAAAGTCCTTTGTGGCTTCGATCCCCCGACCGTGCTCGGGATCGAGATGCAGGTGGTTGTCGAGTATCGGTTCCATACCCGGAGTTTTCGTGCGCGGCGAAAAGGTCGTTACGTATCGCCACCCAAGAGGATCGCCTCCTGGGCAGCGTTCCGGAGCGCATCCGACCGGCCGTAGGTTCCGGGCGCGACCGCCACCGTGTGAATGCCTCGTTTTGCGGCCTTCTCGAGGACGGGCTTGAAATCCGTATCCCGAGAAACGATCATGATGGTGTCGATCGCGTCGGTGTAGACCAGTTCGGTGGCGTCGATCGCGAGCTTCACGTCCACGTCCCCACTCGTAATAATCACCTCGAACCCACGGGCTTCTGCGGCCTGAATCAGACCGGGTGTCGCGTGTTCATCGAGATACAATCGGGTTGTGACGAGCGTCCCGGCATCGAGACCGACTGCTCGAACATCATCCAGATCCACGTCGAACTCATCACGAAGGACGTTCGGACCATCCACCAGTAGCCCGACCCGTTTTACGGATTCGTTTCGCCGAAATCGCTCGATTGCTCGACGGAGACCCCCGACCATGCGTTCGTCACCGTAGAGGGGGGGTAAAACCGTATCGAAGTTTCAGCGAGTAAAATACGAGTTGAATATAAATTTTATCGCAAACAGTAAAATTTAAATTCTTGTATCAGTATGGTAAACCGTCAATGTCGAATGAACACACGACACAGTTCGGTCGACGATCGTTTCTCACGCTCCTCGGGACTGCGACAGGCATCGCATCGCTCGGCGGGGTAGCAAGCGCAACACCCGGCCGGGAGCCGGGTCCCAAAGAGAATGAGGTGCTCGTCGGTGTCGCAGCGAGCGCCGACGATCTCGAAGGCGAGGTCGAACAGTACGTCCCCGGCAACGCTCGGGTGGTCCACTCGAACGATTCCTTGAGATATGTCGCGGTGAAGTTCCCCGCTCAGGCTCCCGATCACGCCCGCGAGAACTTTATCGAGGCGATCACGCGGCGCGAGAATATCCGCTATGGCGAACCCAATGCGACCTTCGAGACGCTTGCGGTGAACGACCCGCTTTACAGCGAGCAGTATGCTCCCCAAATGGTTGGCTGTCCCGAGGCGTGGGAAACAACGTTCGGCGACTCTTCGATAACGATCTCGGTCGTCGATCAGGGGATCCAGTACGACCACCCGAACCTCGAAGCGGGGTACGAAAACGGCTATGATTTCGTCCAAAACAACGACGATCCGTATCCCGTCTCGCAGGGCGAGAATCACGGCACACACGTCGGCGGGATTGCCGCCGGTGGGACCGATAACACAGAAGGTCACGCCGGGATCAGCGACTGCTCGATGCTCTCGGCACGCGCACTTGATGACAGCGGCGGCGGTTCCCTATCCGACATTGCCGACGCAATCACGTGGTCCACGGACCAAGGAGCCGAGATCATCAACCTCTCACTTGGTGGCGGTGGGTTCACCCAGACGCTGAAAAACGCCGTCTCCTATGCGACCTCGAACGGCTCGCTGCCGATCGCCGCCGCAGGCAACGATGGGCAGCGCTCGGTGTCCTATCCCGCAGCCTACGAAGAATGTCTCGCGGTCAGCGCGCTCGACCCAGATGGATCGCTCGCGTGGTATTCCAACTTCGGTCCGGAGATCGAACTCACAGCGCCGGTTGAAGGACCGGTCATGATGTCGTCCGGTTTGCAGGTGAT
>JADFQH010000151.1:3314-7277 GCA_022561895.1 Methanobacteriota archaeon
GAAGCGACGTGCTTTCGACGGTGAACTGGAATGACTACGATCGCTTTTCGGGAACCTCGATGGCCGCGCCGGTCGTCTCCGGCGTCGGTGGACTTGCGCTCTCACAGTGGGATCTCTCGGCGAGCGATCTCCGACTTCACCTACAAACCACCGCGGAGGACATCGGTCTTTCCGAGGGTGAACAGGGAAGCGGTCGCGTTGACGCCGCCGCAGCCGTCAACACCGATCCGGGCGGTGACGACGGGGACGATGACCCCACCTGTGGATCGGAAACCGCAACAGCCACCGTCACGGATTCGCTGTCCGGACCGGGTGACGCCGACTGCTGGCGCTATCCGTGGCGGCTCGATCCCTGTCAGGTCGTCGTCGAGCTTTCAGGCCCTTCCGATGCGACCTTCGACCTCTACGTCAACGAGGGTGGTGGCTGCCCAACAACGAGCGTCTACGATTATCGCTCGTATACGATGGGCAGCGAGGAATCGATCATTATCGACTTTCCCGACGCTTCGGACGATCTCTATATCCTCGTCGATGCGTGGTCCGGCAGCGGGAGCTACGAGCTGACGATCATCGAAAAGGGTGACTGAACTCAGTTAGCGAGCGTCCGGACGATTATATCAGCGATTCGCATACTGTAGAACATGAGCGTCGAGTCGTCCGAAACGACTGGAAATTCGGCGTCACCAGTGAACCCGTCCGACTCGTCGCCGGTCCCGAATGATGAGGAGCTGGCGGATCACAAAGCGATCCTTCAGCGCCTTCGAATACTCCCCTTCAACAGATCCTCGCCCATGAGGATGGGATGCTTAGCGTCGAGGAGCTCGCGTACCACAACCCCGAGGAGGACGAGCAGAACGTTCGCTATCAGCTCCGCAAACTCAAAAACCGCGGAATCGTCGAAGACAGGAAAGTCCCGACCGGACAGCGCCGCGGCGACCTCCCGAACACGTTCTACGCAGTCACCGAGAACGGTGTGGATCTCCTCAAATCGATGAATCTCTACAAGGAGATAGCGGTCTGGCGCGATGTCTACGATCGAACGGAGCGAACCGAGCGGATCGAGACTATCGAACGAATGGACCGTCCAACTGACGACGAACACTGACCTCACTCTGAAGGGAAACCCTTAGCCCCTCGCGCGTGAGGTGTGGGATATGCCAGATCGAAAACCGCCACTGTACGCTACTCACGAGGAGTACGGCGCGAAATTCACACCCTTCGGCGGGTGGGCGATGCCCGTCGAGTTCGACTCGATCAGCGAGGAACACACCGCTGTCCGCGAATCCGTCGGGATCTTCGACGTCTCACATATGGGCGAGATCGAGGTGTCGGGACCCGACGCCGCCGCGCTCTTACAGGGACTGGCCACCAACGATGTCGAGTCCCTTTCCATAGGACGAGCCCAGTACTCGATGATCACGAACGAGGAGGGAACGATCCTCGACGACACGGTGATCTACCGGCTCGCGGAGGAGGAGTTCCTCTTCATCCCGAACGCGGGCCACGACGAGGAGATGGAAACGCGGTGGGTCGAGCACCGCGAGGAGTGGGGTTTGGAGTGTGAGGTGGAGAACGTTACCGAAGAGTGGGCGATGTTCGCGATCCAGGGTCCCGATAGCGAGGATCTCGTTGCTGACGTAGCGGGCGAAGAGCTCCGCGACCTCGGGCGGTTTTCGATCACGGAAGCGGAGATCGAAGGGGCCGACTGCCTCCTCGCGCGCACCGGGTACACCGGCGAGGACGGGTTCGAGGCGCTCGTTCCGTGGGATTCCGCCGAACATGTTTGGGAGGAGTTCGACTGTCAGCCCTGCGGGCTCGGCGCGCGTGATACGCTCCGGATCGAGGCCGGGTTCTTGCTTTCGGGGCAGGATTTCGACCCCGAGGAAAACCCCCGGAATCCCTACGAGGCGCGCGTCAGTTTTGCGGTTGATCTCGATGCGGGTGGTTCAGAGGGGTTCGTCGGACGCGACGCGCTCGCGCGCGTCGAGGAGGATGGGCCGGAAGAGCTGTTCGTCGGCCTTCGACTGCTCGAACGCGGGGTTCCCCGTCACGGGTACGAGATCGTTGCCGATGGCGAGACGGTCGGCGAGGTCACGAGCGGGACGATGAGCCCCACGCTGGGCGAGCCGATCGGGCTGGGTTACATACCTACTGAGTACGCAGATGAGGGGACCGAAGTCGGAGTACGGATCCGCGGGTCGGACAAAAGGGCAAGAATTGAATCCCCCGGCTTCCTTGGTGATCGGTAATGAGCTTCGAAACCCCCGACGACCTGTACTACCTCGAATCGCACGAATGGATCGATCCCAGCACTGGAAAAGTGGGGATCACCGAGTTCGCACAGGACGAACTGGGCGACGTGGTGTTCGTCGAACTTCCCGAGGAGAGCGAGGAACTCTCCCAAGAGGACGAGTTCGGCGTCATCGAATCGATCAAAGCCGTCTCGGACCTCTACTCGCCGGCAAGTGGAACGGTCACGGCAGTAAACGAGACGCTGTTCGACCAGCCCGAACTCGTCAACGACGATCCGTTCGGGGATGGGTGGATGCTCGAACTCGAGTTCGACGAGGGCGATCTGGACGCGCTGCTCTCGGCCGAGGAGTACCGAGACCAGATCGAATAACGTAACCCCGCTGTTCATGTACTCCCGGTCGTAAGAGCCGCCATGCACCGGCGGATAACTCCCACCGTTTTCACGAGGTATGACAGCACAGCAAACGCGCGGTAGCCCCTTCGCACCGCATACGGACGAGGAGACCGCAGCGATGCTCGATACAATAGGGGTCGAAAGCGTCGAGGGTCTCTTCGACATTCCCGACCCCATCCTGTTTGATGGCGAATTCGGGATCGCTCCGCGGGGCGAACGGGAGCTCCGCTCGGAGATGCGAACCCTACTGGGCAGGAACGACGACCTGACCGAGTTTCTCGGAAGGGGACACTACGATCACTACGTTCCCTCGCTGGTCGATCACCTCTCGGTAATCGTGGGCATCCCTGTCCGTCAGCCCGGGCACCTCCAGCCCGGAAGCCTTTAGGCCCATCTGTAGCTCCTGGACTGTCAGCACCATTTGGCTCTCGTGCCGGCAGAGCGCGTCGATCTTCTTCTCGATGTAATCGCTGATGTCGACGAACTTGTTCTGGTCGCGCGGCGACTTGGCGAAGAACCACTGCTCGCCGACGAAATGTGGCTCCAACCCCGCCTCGATCTGGTCGGGTGCGTACAGGGGATAGTGAGCGAAGGACGCTGCCTCGCTCGCCGCCATGGCCACCGCGCGGTGGTCCGGGTGCCCTTCGTATGGAGCGAACGGGTCCCAGGTAAACACAATGTCGGGCTTGACCTCCCGGACGATGCGCATGAACTGCCCGCGCAGCACGTGGAGTGGCGCCTGCTCCTGCAGCTCTCCGTCCGGGTAGCCGAGACAGATCACCTGCCGAACGCCCAACATTTCGGCGGCACCGTGGAGCTCTCGATCCCTGGCTGCGCGCAGCTCATCGGCGGTCAGCTCAAAGGAGCCCTTGTCGTTGTCGGTTGCGACGACGAGCGTGATCTCGTGCCCGCGGTCGGCAAGCTGGGCAATCGTGCCGCCGGAGGTGAACTCCATATCGTCACCGTGCGCTTCGAAGACGAGCACGCGCTTGCGCTTTTGATCACTCATCCCATCACCTCCTCCAGCATAGCAAGCGCCTCCTCCTTTACGATGCCCTCCGCCTCCGGGCCGGCGAGGGTGACGCCCGATTCGTAGCCGCCCTCATCGTGGGCGGCGGGCGGCACGACGTAGCCGATGTAGTGGTTGGCGTAGCAGGCGACAGGAAGGTAGCGCAGCCCGGCCCGCCGCCGGATCTCCTCGACCGTCTCAACGAAGAATTCTCCCGGCAGACCGAGCAGGGCCAGGTCAGAACCAAGGGAGATCGCCATCAGCTCTGGGTGAAGCTTCCGGTCCTTCTGGCCGGCCATCCGGGACG
>JADFQH010000152.1 GCA_022561895.1 Methanobacteriota archaeon
TATGTCGATAAGAAGCTGGCCGGGGTCCACGCCGTCCAGACTCTCGGCCGGCTCAACCGTATCGCCCCCGGCAAGGAGGACACGTTCGTCCTCGACTTCGTAAACGACGAAGAGACCATCTTCGAGGCGTTCCAGCCCCACTACGAGCGCACAACGGTCGAGGAGACAACGGACCCACAACACATCTACCAGCTCGAATCCGAACTCGACGCCTTCCGTGTCTATACCCGAGCGGAGATAGACGAGTTTGCGGCCGCCTTTTTCAGCCCCGACAACAGGGGCACGGAGCAGGCCCACGCGAAGCTGAACAGTCATATCAAGCCCGCGCGTGACCGATTCCGCGCACTCGATGAGGAGCAACAGGACGCCTTCCGATCCAAACTCAAATCCTATCTTCGTCTCTATAAGTTCCAATCACAGGTCGTGAACTACGCCGACACCGACCTCGAGAAGCTCTACACGTTCGGGCGCTTCCTCTATAAGGAACTCCCGAGAGAGCCGGGCGAGTCGCGCGTCGAGTTCGAGGACGAACTCGCGCTTCAGTACTACCGGGTCGAGAAGATGAACGAGGGCCGGATCGAACTCGACCAGCAGGGCGGCGAGGTCTCGAGTCCGACCGAAACGGGCACCCGAAGTCAGGAAGACGAGGAGGTCGAACTCTCGACGCTCGTCGAGCGGATCAACGACACGCTCGGCACGGAGTTCACCGCCGCGGATCAGCTCTTTCTCGACCAGCTCACAGAGGACGCGCTCGACGACGACCACCTCAGACGGTCTGCGAAGTTAAACACCGAGGACAACTTCGCACTCGAATTCGACGGGACGATCACCGATCTGTTCATCGACCGGCGAGAACAGAACCGGGAGCTCTTCGCCAAGTTCATGGACAACGACGAGGTGCAGGATCTCATCACTGAACACCTGAGGCGTGAGGTCTACGAGCAGAGTCAAGAACAGGCAGGATAACCGAGTGAGCGTTCATTTTTGAGAAACCGAAGCCGGATCAGTCCGCGGGCTCCTCGATACAGGCTTCGAGGCTTTCACAGACGTCGCTGTCGGCGGCAAAGCAGTCGGGGCATTCGGATCTGCGGTCGATGATGGTGTCGAGGCGTTCTGCGACGGTGTCGTCGATGACGCTTTCGAGTTCGCGCGCTTCGTCGCGGAACTCCTCGACCTCCAAAACGTTCACGAGAAATCGCTCGATGATACAGTACGTCTGGAGTGCCTTTCGCGCCCGAGCGATCCCCTCGTCGGTGAGCGAAGCGCCCTTGTACTTCTCGTGATCGACGAGCCCGCGATCTTCGAGCTTGCCGATCATCTCGTTGACGCTCGCGGGGCTGACCTCCAAGCGATCGGCGAGCGCGCCGGTCGCCGCCGGCCCGTTCTCCGCTTCCTGCACCACGTAGATCGCCTTGAGATACTGATCTGCTGTGTTCATGCGAGTTCCTCCGGAACGAGTGTGAACAAGGAGAACGCGAAGCGTTCGACTGTGTTCATGCGAACCACCTCGTGGTGAGCATGAGCAGGGAACAGCTGTGCTGTGAGTGTGTTCACAGCGACCACCTCGGGGATCGAGCGGGAGCGAGGAACACACGGAGTGTACGATCCTGTTCACGGTGGTTCATTCGCGCGCCTCCATGATTTCGGTCACTTCGCGGACGCCCTCTTCTTCCTCGGCGCGGATCTCCCGAAGCGTGCCCAGCACCTGCTCACGATCGATCGCGAACTCGGCGTCGCTCGCCTCGATCGCCTCGATGAGGTCGTCGTAGAACTTGTACGCTGTTTCCTCGCTGTGGAGCTGATCATACAGAATACCGTCGAAGTCCTCGGGTTTGGTCTGACCGTACTGGCCACGGACGAGCGCCTCGATCTCCTCGAAGGCGACGCTTTCGGCATCGAGTTCGTCGATGAGCGCTTCGAGGCGCTCTCTATGTTCGGCCGACTCCTCTGCGGCGTGCGAAAGTAGCTCCTCGATCCCATCGCCGAGTTCGGCCTGCTCTTCGGCCGAGAGTGACTTGTGGTGATGGTAGGCGCGCGCCTCGACGACCTCTTCTAAGACGATTCCGATCTGGAGCAGTCGGGCGAGCTGTCGATCGGAGCCAATGTGGGTTGCAAGGCTCATACCGGCCCCCGAAACCGTTCGAAAACAATACAGCCAGCGTGCATACCCCCTATCGGAGCCGCTCTTTGATACGTCCTTCGAGGTCCTCACGCAGCTCCTCGACCTCGACCTCGTCGAGAACCGGCACGAAAAAGCCTTCGACGAGCATGTTTTTGGCCGCCTGCGGGTTCACGCCCCGTGAGGTCATGTAGAACAGATCCTCCTTGTCGATCTGTCCCACCGTCGCCGAGTGACTCGCCTCGGTGTCGTGATTGTTGATGATGAGCTTCGGGGAGGCGTCGGCCTCGCTCTCATCCGAGAGCATCAGCGTGTTCTCGCGCTGGTAGGAACTGGTGTTCCACGCCATCGAGCCAACGTCCTGGACGCCCTCGTAGACCGACCGCGAACGGTCGTCGAGCACGCCGCGGGTCACGAGATCGGCGGTCGTGTGTTCCGCACGATGCCAGACCCGCGAGTTGATATCGAAGTGCTGGTCGTCGTGGCCGAAAAACGCTCCGACGATCTTCGTCTCCGAGCCCTCGCCAGCAAGCGTCGTCTCGACGCCGGACTTCGTGAGGCGCGAGCCGAGATTGCCCTCGATCCAGCTGATCGTCGAGTACTGGTCGGTGAGACCGTGTTTCAACGTGTAGTTGTACGTCTCCTCATCCAGATCCTGCAGGCTGCCGTACTGGACGTGGCTGTTTTCGCCTGCTGCGATCTCGACGATCCCACTGTAATACCGGCCTTCGTCGCTGTCGACCTCGCTACCCGTCGACTGGCGTTCGAGGATCGTCACCGAACTCGATTGTTCAGTGACGACGAGCGTGTAGTTAAACAGCGATCGGGAGTTCATCGTCGTCCGGATCGTCACGTCCTCGGCATCGACGTTTTTCGGGACGTAGATCACAGTCCCCGTCGTAAACAGTGCCGTCGAGAGCGCCGTCAGGTAGTTCTCTTGAGGATCGATGATCGAGCCGAAGTTCTCGCGTACCAGATCCTCATGCTCGCGTGCAGCCTCCGCGAAGGGAAGCACCTCGACCTCCTCGGGTCCGACCTGATCCTTCTCTTCGGCCGCATTGAGCGGATCGACCAGCGCGTCGAAGTCCAGATCCTCGAGGTTCGTCCACCGGCGACCGGGCGTCTGGATCACGCTCGGAAGGTCGAGTCCTTCGAGCGAGTCGAGTGCCTCCAGTCGCGTCTCTAAGAGCCATTCGGGTTCGTCGAGCGACTCGGAAATCTCGCGAACAGTCTCTTCGGAGATGTTCGCGTGCTGGATTCCGGCGCTCATCCGAGCGATCCCTCCATTTCGAGTTCGATGAGGCGGTTGAGTTCAACCGCGTACTCGATGGGCAGCTCCTCGGTGATCGGCTCGATGAAGCCCGAGACGATCATCTGTTTTGCGTCGTCGTCGTCCAACCCCCTCGACTGGAGATAGAAGACGTCCTCGTCGCCGATCTTGCCGACAGTCGCCTCGTGGGCCACGTCGACGCGGGACTCGTTGATCTCCATATACGGCATCGTATCCGAGATGGACTCGTTGTCGAACATCAGCGCGTCACACTCGACCGCAGTGCTCGAATCGTATGCGCCATCCGAGATGTGGACCAGTCCTCTGTAGTTCGTTCGCCCGCCGTCCTTGCTGATCGATTTGGACTCGATGGTCGAATTAGTACGAGGTGCGTTGTGATAGACCTTTGCGCCGGTGTCGATGTCCTGTCCCTCGCCCGCGAACGCAATCGAAATGTGGTTCGCGCTCGCGCCCTTTCCTTTGAGGATCGTACAGGGATAGAGCATCGTGGCTTTCGAGCCCATGCTTCCTGAAACCCACTCCATGCGCCCGCCCTTCTCGGCGATCGCCCGCTTCGTGTTGAGGTTGAAGGTGTTTTTCGACCAGTTCTGAACAGTTGAATACTGGACGTGGGCGTCCTCGCCCACGAACACCTCGACACCGCCCGAGTGGAGGTTGTGCGTGCCGTATTTCGGTGCCGAACAGCCCTCGATGTAGTGGACTTCCGAGCCTTGCTCAGCCACAATAAGGGTGTGTTCGAACTGGCCCATCCCTTCCGAGTTCATGCGGAAGTAGGCTTGGACGGGCATCTCGACGGTGACGTCCTCGGGAACGTAGACGAAGGATCCCCCACTCCAGACCGCGCCGTGGAGTGCGGCGAACTTGTTGTCGCTCGGCGGAACACACCGCGTCATGAAGTATTCTTTCACGATCTCGGGGTGGTCCTGGACGGCTTGGTCCATGTTCATGAAGACCACGCCCTTTTCTTCCCACTGCTCCTGCATGTTCTGGTAGACGACCTCGCTTTCGTACTGTGCTCCGACCCCCGAAAGCGATTCGCGCTCTGCCTCGGGGATGCCGAGCTTCTCGAACGTATCCTTGATGTCTTCCGGGACATCTTCCCAGGAGTCGACACTGCCGCGGGCTTCGACGTCGGGGCGGATATACGGAATGATCTCTTCGACATCGAGCTGGGTGAGATCGGGCTGGCCGGGCCAATCCGTTGGGAGTGGCATGTTCTGGTAGTGTTCGAGCGCGCGGAGTCGACGGTCGAGCATCCACTCGGGTTCGTTTTTGTCCTCGCTGATGAGGCGGACGACCTCCTCGGTCAGCCCTTTTTCCGAACGGAATGCGGATCGCTCCTCGTTTTTGTGATCGAAGCGCTCCTGATTCTTGCTGAGTTCTTCTGAGCTCATTGTTGTATGATAGTAGTGGTTTGCGTGCGATTCAGGCCGTCTGGTAGACTTCCTCGCGGACCCAGTCGTAGCCCTCGTCCTCTAACTTCTCTGCGAGTTCCGCATCCCCGCTCATGGCGATCTCGCCCTCGAGCATGATGTGAACTCGGTCCGGCTCGACGTAATCAAGGATGCGCTGATAGTGCGTGATCTGAAGGATCCCCGTCCCCTGCTCGTCGCGAAGCGCGTTGATCCCCTTCGAAACGTCCTGGAGGCGGTCGATGTCGAGCCCGGAGTCGATCTCATCGAGCACGGCAACCGACGGTTCGAGGAGTGCTGCCTGTAGCACCTCGTTCTGTTTCTTCTCCCCACCGGAGAAGCCAGCGTTGAGGTATCGTCGGGCGAACTTCTCGTCCATGTCGAGCATCTCCATCTTCTCCGAGAGAAGCTGCTGGAACTCCGCAACGCCGATCTCGCCCTCTTCGACATTGCCTTCCATCGGGCTCGTATCGTAGCCGGTGTCCTCCGATTCGGTTCGCTTCGGCTCTTCGCGCTCTTCGTCCTCGAACAGCTCCTCTCGCTCGTCGAACTTGGCGTTGACCGCCGTCCGAAGGAAGTTCGACATCGTCACGCCCTCGATCTCGGCGGGGTACTGAAAGCCCAAAAAGACGCCGAGTGCGGCGCGCTCGTTCGGTTCGAGTTCGAGCAGGTTCCACGTCCGTTTGTCCTCGGGGATCTCGAACTCCTCGCCGAAATCACCCTCTTCGAGATGGATCAGCACCTCGCCGTCAGTGACTTCGTAGGCCGGGTGGCCCGCGATGACTTTCGCGGTGGTGGATTTCCCGCTCCCGTTGGGACCCATGAGTGCGTGGATCTCCCCGGAGCGAACCTCGAGGTTCACTCCGTTCAGAATCGGCTCTGTCTCGTCGTCGTCCGCGACTTCCGCGTGAAGGTTTTTGAGTTCAAGTGTTGCCATGGTGGCTCCTCTAATCGTTTAGAGTGACGGCTGTGGCGTCCATAATGCTTTCGTATTACTCGGGGATCAATTCTCGGATTGGAAACTTTCCTTTGTCAATAGACAACACACGGACTACATGAAGCTCCCGAGACCCGTCTGTTGCTGGCCGGACTTTACCTCGTCCCAGGAGATGTCGAGCGCCGTGAGAACCGGTGAGATCGGGTTTTCGAGCGTTTTTTCGAGCATCGTCTCCCAATCGACTTCGAACTCCTCGGGAATCTGGTCGGGGTATTCGAAACAGATCACATCGGGGCTGCGTTTGAACGCCCCGTAGAGTCGATCTCGCTGTGGATCAAACCCTTCTTCCTCTTCCATTCGTCGGAAGAAGCTTGGATGGACCTTCTTTAGATAGAGACGTTTGGGTTTGCTCCCACGATTGAAGTTCGTTCCCAACAGGAGATTGGCGTACTTTGCGCCGCGAATTCGGGCGGTGTCGGTATCATACGCGTCGAGTCGCTTTCCGATCCCGCCGGGAATCGCGATCCGGTCGGGATCGATCTCCGTCAACCGGTCCACAAGCACCGTATCCTCCACCAACTCAGCGCCCCAGAATAGGCTTTGGTGCTCCACCGGGACCCAGTCCTTGACGATAATCACGTCGCACCCATCGGGCGCGACCCAAGCAATCACCGCTTCCGGTTGGTTGATGGCGCGGGCCAAGGCGAAAGGCCGAAGGTCGAGGGAGGAAACACGGATTCTCGCCCGCTGCATGGTGTCCATGAACGAAGTTATGGAGCGCCGACTGGCTGCCAGCAACAACCAGCGTGTCCGGTCGAACCGGTCCGGGAGGTGGTGCCACAGCGTTATAGCATGGGTCCACCATGGCGGATGGCGCTCCCGGCGTCACTTTGAGCATCTGACCTCTAATAGACTGCAACCGATGACACTCGAGATCGGGTTCCTCTTCCTTCTTGTCGCCGATCAGCGCCTCGGCCTCCGCGCTCTGGCGGCCGTCCTGGACCGAGGCCGTCACGCGGACCTCCCCCTTGAAGTCTGCCGGGACGGCGACGGAGAAGGCGCGCGTCTGCTGCTCGTCCTCCCGCGTGAAGTTGAGCAGCGTCGCCTGCCCCAGCGGGCGCTCGTCCGCGGCGGCCACCAGAACGCCGATGGCCGGGCTGAGAAAGACGTTCAGGTCAGTGGGCCTTGACATGAAGAGCCAGGTATAGACTGCGTGTGGAACACATTTTCACCCACCCTCGGACTTTCAGCCATTAGAACACTGATTTCGCTGATGTGTGATCCGAAATGGATGGTAGACAGTTATGATTTATCAGGGGTTGAAGCAAGCAAGAAGGTCAGGTTTGTTTATCTTCTTAAAGGCAGGGGGGCAGAAATGGGCGTTGTTGAAAAGTTTGGAGGAAGATTCACTGCTCTAGGCTCTTTTATGATTCCATTATTTAGAGATAG
>JADFQH010000153.1 GCA_022561895.1 Methanobacteriota archaeon
CGTCGGGGGGCGACTGGTCGTCGCCGGAGGAACTCATTACCCTTCATATTGGGGGTTCGGATTTCAACTTTCTGGGTCGGGCGTTTCGGCACGTTTTTGATTGTTCCCCGAGTATTCCGGGGTCGTGTCGGGACCAACGGACAGACGGATCATCACCGAACTCGCTACCCGCGGGTATAACGCCGACCGCGAGGCCGTTACCCTGCTTGCGGGTGCAGCCGATCCCGACGAGATGGTCGCCCGCGCGATCGAGACCGCACCCGACGACGCGTTCAAAATCACGGGCGAACACGTCCGCTCGCTCCTGAGCAGCGAGCCGCGTGACCCACCACGAGAGTCGAACACAGACCCCTCTGTTTCCCCTGCAAAAACGGAGGCAAGCGCAACCGATGGCGGCGCTGTCGCTCCAGTTGAAACAGAGGAGGAGTCCGGAACCGAAACCCCGGCCGAGCCGATCGAACCGGCGGATCCCACCTCGACCGAGCCGGCGGATTCGGCCGGGGCAAAAGGGCGAGTCCCGACCGATCCCGAGAAGCGCTTCGTCGAGATTCTGGGCGACATCACGGACCAGAGCACCGGAACCGGGGAGTACACCGACTTTGTAACTGTCTTTCGGGATCGGTACGAGCAGCTCGCTGGAAAATTACGGGGACGAGTCAACCACCGGCCCGCGGACGCGATCCGGAGTATGCCCGGCGGCGGGGACGCCGAGATGATCGGAATGGTAAACGACATCCGCTCGACCGCGAGCGGCCACTGGCTGATCGAACTGGAGGACACTACCGGTGTCTTTCCGTGTCTCATCATGAAGGATCGGGAGATCGCGGATCTCGTAAGCGAGATCGTTTATGATGAAGTGATCGCGGTCCGCGGAACGCTCGCGGACGACGCGGGAATCCTCTTTACCGACGAGATCTTCTTCCCCGATGTTCCCCACACCCACAGGTCGAAAACCGCCGATCGCCACGTCCAAGCCGCGCTCATCTCGGACGTTCACGTCGGCAGTCAGGAGTTCGCGGCGGGGGCGTGGAGTCGGTTTTCGGACTGGCTGCACACCGAAGAAGCACAGTCGGTCGAGTACCTGCTGATCGCGGGCGATATGGTCGAGGGCGTCGGGGTGTATCCCAACCAAGACGAGGAGCTGTCGACCATCGACATCTACGAGCAGTACGAGGAGTTCACGGAATATTTGAAAGAAGTTCCGGGCGATCTCGAGATCATCATGATCCCCGGTAACCACGACGCGGTGCGGCTCGCGGAGCCACAGCCCGCCTTCGACGAGGAGCTTCGAGGGATTATGAGCGCCCACGACGCCCGGATCACCGGCAATCCTTCGACCGTGACCATCGAGGGGGTTTCCGTCCTGATGTATCACGGGATGAGTCTCGACGAGATGATCGCGGATCTCCCCGAGAAAAAAGCGAGCTACGACAGTCCGGAGAAAGCGATGTATCATCTCTTGAAAAAGCGCCACGTCGCACCCAAATACGGCGGTAAGATGCGGATCGCCCCCGAGGAGCGCGATTATCTCGTAATCGACGAGGTTCCCGATATCTTCCATACGGGCCACGTCCACAAGCTTGGATTCGGGACGTATCACAACGTGACTGCGATCAACAGCGGCTGCTGGCAGGCCCAAACTGCGTTCCAGCGCAGCGTCAACATCGATCCCGACGTGGGCTATGCGCCGATCGTGGATCTGGATACGCTCGATGTCACGGCCAGAAAGTTCAGTTGAGAGCCGTTGATCGTCCGAGAACTACTTATACCGTCTCCGTCGTGACGAATCCATGGAGTACGTACGGCTTGAGGACGCAGCAAAAGAGCGGCCAGCGGAGGGATGGCAACGGGCCGGGCTGATCAGCAAGAAAGCGATCTCGGTCGATTGGTTCGAAAAGCCGCCGGGTCACGTCTCCGATCGCCACAGCCACGAAAACGAACAGGTCTTCGTCGTTCTCGATGGGGAGTTCGTTCTGTATACTGACGAGGAGTCGGTGGCGCTCGGGCGGTACGACACGGCGTGGGTTGATTCCGAGGAGCTCCACTGAAGCGAGAACCCCGGAACCGAGCCGACCGTTGGGCTGAATGTCTTCGCGCCGGGCCGAGCGTTTCCGTACTGGTCTCGTTGAAGCCGGGCAAGCCTTCCCGAGATGAGTAGGATTATCTGCCCGCTGTGGCTATATCGCCTATGAGCATGACACACACGCGGAGGCGAGTATGCGGGTCGTAGCGAAATTTGGGGGAACGAGCCTCGGTAGTGGTGACCGGATCAACCGGGCGGCCGATTCCATCGCGGGCGCGGTCTCTCAGGGCCACGAGATCGCGGTCGTTGCAAGCGCAATGGGGTCGACCACCGACGACCTGCTTGATGACATCACGTTCGAGACCGAGGAGGCAGATAGAGCAGAAATCGTCAGCATGGGCGAGCGAACGTCGGTCAGGATGTTGAAGGCCGCGCTGGCTTCGCGCGGCGTCGAGGCGATCTTCGTCGAACCCGGCCGCGAGGAGTGGCCGATCATCACCGACGAGTACGGCGAGGTCGATATCGAGGAGACCACACGGCGCGCAAAGGAACTCGCCACTTCTCTTGATGGTGTTGTCCCCGTTATTACCGGATTTCTCGCCGAAACGCACGATGGCTCGGTGACGACTCTCGGACGCGGGGGGAGCGATACCACCGCAGTGATGCTCGGGAAATTCATGAACGCCGACGAGGTCGTGATCGTCACCGACGTCGAAGGTGTGATGACCGGCGATCCCTCGGTGGTCGAGGGCGCGCGAAACGTCGGCGAGATCTCCGTCGACGAACTTCGCAACCTCTCGTTTCGCGGCGCAGAGGTCGTTGCGCCCTCGGCGCTCTCGTACAAGGACGATCGGATGGGGGTCCGCGTCGTCCACTACCAGCACGGCGATCTCTTGACTGGGGGGACGAGTATCGAGGGCCAGTTCGAGAACCTCGTGGATATGCGCGAGGAGCCACTCGCCTGCGTGACCATCGCGGGTCGCGCGATCCGCAATCGGCCGGGGATCCTCTCGGATCTCTCGACCCCGCTCGCAAAGGAAGGAATCAATCTCGATGCGGTCGCGAGCGGGATGGATTCGGTGACGTTCTACGTCGACAGCGAGGAAGCAGAAGAGACCGAGGCGATCTTACACGAGTCGGTGATCGACGACGAATCCCTTTCGAGCGTGACCCTCGAAGGGGATTTCGCGGTGATCCGCGTTACGGGCGGGGAGCTTCCCAATCAGTCGGGGATCATCCAGGAGGTGATCACGCCCGTCGCAAGGCAGAACATCACGGTTCACGACGTGATCACCAGCGCGACGAGCGTCGCCGTCTTCGTGCCGTGGACCGACCGCGAGCGCACCCTCGAAGTGCTCCAAGAGACGTTTTAGATTTCCAACCCCACCGCGTTACCGTCCCTCTCGAAGCCGGGTCCCGATCTTTCGCGGGAGGCCCGCCGCCTCGACCGTTTCAACTACCTTCTCGATATCGTACTCGACGCGCCGTTCCTCGACTTCCATTCGATCCAGATCCACGATCGCATAGGCTCCACGAGAATCGCCGTCGCGGGGCTGACCGACAGCCCCCGGATTGCAGACGATCCCTTCTTCGTACGTTGCGTGCGCTTGTACGTGCGTGTGGCCGAGAACGAGTAGCACCTCGTTGTCAAATAACTCCGGCGAGAACTCATCGGGGTACGTGTAGTGATCCGGGTCATCCGGGTGGCCGTGGACGATCTTTACGTTTCCATCCAGCACCGTGCGCTCTTCGGGAAGCCCGGCGAGCCACCCCAACTGGTTGTCCGACAGCTCCCTTCGGGAGTGTTCGACCCCGGCTTTCGCCATCGCGTTGAAGCGAAAGGCCGTGTCGCTTGCAACCGCCCGGTCGTGGTTGCCCATCACCGTCGGAAGTTCCCGCTCGCGCACGATTTCGACGCACTCGGCGGGCCACGGGTTGTAGCCGACAACGTCGCCCGCACACACGAGGTGATCGACGGACGGCATGTCCCTGAGGACAGCGTCGAGAGCGACCCGATTCGCGTGGATATCCGAGATGAGGCCGACGCGCATACCCTCTGTAAGGGAGAGGAATCCTTCAGTCCTGCCCGTTCTCGATCGCCCACGAAAACCCGTTCCCCCCACGAACCACTCCGGCCGCACAGACAGCGTGCTCGAACTCGTGATCGTAGACTGCTCGCGCCGCTTCTTCGGCACTTTCGGGCGAAAAGTCGATTTTTTCGGGGCTGTCTTTTTCGTAGGTCCCAATCAGCGTCGGCTCGGAAACGCGCTCGACCAACAGGGCGTCTTTCCGAACGATACCGATCAGCGCGCCCTCCTCGTCCAGTACGCCCGCGATTCGCGGGGTATCGTAGTCGTCCTTCTCGTAGTCCAGCGCGAGCAGGCTCGTCGCGAGCGCATCGCGTGCGGGATAGCCCATGTCGATCTTCTCGGCGATCGGATCGACGTGCGAGCCGTTTCCGAGCACCGCGCCGTTTCCGGTCAAACGCACGCAGTTGTAGGAGACGTAGGGGTTGTCGGTTTCCTCGGCGTCGGCAGTCGGACCGACGGTAAGCCGGTCGTCACGTTCGACGATCCGGCGGTTCGGAAACGAACGCGAGGAGACGCGGTAGGCTCCACACTGTGGACCAACGATCAGGAAGCGACCGACGTACATACGCGAGCGTGCTTACCTCGTGGACAAGTAGGTGTCGGTCTATGCACGGACGAGTGGTGTGAGATGGTGTCAGGGGCGGAGGAAACGCGCAACGCTTACAAAGACGCGGTGGATACAAGAACGTAGAGTCCCATGGGGATGAGCGATCCGTCGGATCGCGATTCAAATGGGACGAGCGAGCAAAGCGAGCGTAGTCCCATGGGGTAGTGGCCAATCCTGAAGCCTTCTGGGGGCTTCGACACAGGTTCGAATCCTGTTGGGACTACTCGAATTTCTGCTGTGACCCTGTCGAGAGTCCCGCTTTTTGTGGTTCGAATCAGGCTGTGGCGTGTGCGTCTCCTCCACTAGTCCGATCCGTGACGTAGAAATTGCTATGTTCAACAGTTTATGATATTACTATACATCTAACAATAGATTTAACGTGGATCGAGACTACTGTTTTCTCGTCACTCGATCAATGATGTCCCTCGATACGGTCTTTGACCTGCTTCGCTCGGAACGCCGCCGTCACGTCCTGTACTATCTCGACGAGCGAGAGGGACAGGTATCCGTCGAGGAGGTCACAGAAGAGATCGCACGAGAGGAGACCGACGATGGCGAGATTCCACCCGAAAAATATGAGCAGATCGAACTCTCCTTACATCACACCCATCTCCCGAAGTCCGCTGTCGCGGAGTTCATCGAGTATGACGCCGAGGCGGGCGAGGTGTACGTTCATGGCTCGCCCGACGAGGAGTTCGATACGGTCCTGACGGTCGCGGAGGTCCTCGACGAGCACACCGGAGACGAGTGAGGTCATCGCTCGGAAACCGTGTGCCCCATGTGCATGCACGGACGGACCACGGAAGTCTTATCTGTTGGGGGGGCATGCGTACAATCGTAATGGCGAAAGGCGAAGTTGATTTCTTCAACGACACTGGCGGTTACGGTTTCATCTCGACTGACGACGCGGACGACGACGTGTTCTTCCACATGGAAGACGTTGGCGGCCCGGACCTCGAAGAGGGGACCGAGATCGAATTCGACATCGAACAGGCCCCCAAGGGCCCCCGAGCGACCAACGTCACCCGCCTGTAAGGCGGATTACGACGTTTTAGCAATAAATTCCACCATTTTTTGAGCTACTCGACGGAGAGCTACAGCTGACGTCCGTCTCGACCGGTGGCTTTGTCCTGCGTGCAGGTCGCTTATCCGTCTCACGCCCCAAACTCGGGTATGGAAACACCGAACGAACTCCGTCGTGCGGAGGACGAGAAAACGCTCGTTCGTCGGTACGAGTACGACGAGGAGACCGTCATCATGGTCGACTTCGGGGAGATCGATGACATCTCCGTGGATATCGTCGGCGAGACGGCGATCGTCGTTGGTGGCGACCGACAGGTCGAGTTCGAACTTCCCGCCGAAGCGGACGGCGTGACGGTGAACAACGGTACCGTCACGATCGAAGAGTAACTGGATTCTCGCCGCCAACCGTTTACCGTCCGCGGACGTTGCTACTCTTGATGGCATCCAACTGGAGCACCGACGAGATACAGGATCTCTCGGGCAGTACGATCGTCGTTACCGGCGCGAACAGCGGTCTCGGCTACGAAGCGTCCAAGGAGTTTGCCCGCAAGGGCGGGCACGTGGTCATGGCGTGTCGGAGCATCGACCGCGGCGAGAACGCGGCCGAGGAGATTCGCGAAGAGCTACCCAGTGCGTCGCTCTCGGTCCACGAGTGTGATCTGGCCGATCTCGACTCGATCAGGTCGTTCGCGGAGGAGTTTTCGAGCACCTACTCCTCGCTCCATATCCTCTGTAACAACGCGGGCGTAATGGCGATTCCCCGCAGCGAGACGGAACAGGGATTCGAAACCCAGTTCGGCGTCAATCATCTCGGACATTTCGCACTGACCGGTCTCCTTCTCGATTCGCTGATCGAAACCGGCGGCGGCTCTATTATCAACGTTTCCTCCATCTGGGGAATTGTGGGCAGCGACAGTTCGACCGCCTTCAATTCGTCGGCCAGCCGGTCATTCCACGATTCTTTCCGCCCCCCAAAAATGAGGGCAACCCGCACCGGCCCGATCTCCGCAGCAACGGCGTCCAATGCGCGCAGGTGGTTGGCAATCACCGAAGTGACGCCGCCGCGGTTGAGGTGGTAGTGCAAAATCGCAATGTTCATGAGTCGGGCCGCGACACCGCAGAGACCGTGCAGAGAGAACGAATCAAATCGCCGCAAAAAAGCGCAAGAGACGCAAAAAGACGAACCACGTTCAAGCAACCAAGCATCGTGCGATCATTAACTGTCGCAGTTGTCGTGGCTACGACAGTTATTTCCCGGCCGATGCCAACATTCGCCGCCGCTGGAAAACAACGACAGGAACGGCTGGGGGCGATGAAAGTTCCTCCCCAAGCCCGAAAGGCCAGGGGTTCGTTGCGCTCATCGCAGCCGCCCATCGAATTCAAAGACCCAACATTAGCAA
>JADFQH010000154.1 GCA_022561895.1 Methanobacteriota archaeon
AACCGTGGCCCGAACGACATCGTTTTAGGTGGGCGACCGGCACAGGGTATCATGGACCTCGCCACGCGGATCGCCCGGTTCCGGCGCGTCGTCGAGCACTGGGCACGGGGGCTCTATCACGGGATGATCAACCATCCCGCCTACGAGAAGACCGAAAACGAAGCGGAGGATCTAGAGGACGAGTTCATGCTCGCGTGTTTCCCGGACGCGTTCGGCATCCCCTCGCCCGTCTCCTACTACACCGCAGAACTGCTTCCCTTTCTGACGAACGAGTACGAGGCATGGCAGCGGCGTATGTGGGATCGTGGCTCGCTCATTGAGCGGAAAGGAAAGCAGTTCCACTTCTGAATGGTTGAGCACGTCTTCTTCGGTGGCAAAGGCGGTGTCGGTAAAACCACCATCGCGAGCGCCTACGCACTGAAATGTGCTCGCGCAGGGTTGGACACCCTTATCGTCTCGACCGATCCGGCCCACAGCACGTCCGACGTGTTCGATCAAACGTTCGGCGACGATCCTCGCCCCGTCGAGGGGGTCGGGAACCTACGGGCGATGGAGATAGATCCCGAAAGTGAAGTACAGGAACACCTTCAGGAGACGAAACGCGCGCTTGGCGATCAGCTGAGCGCGGCGATGGTGAGCGAGATCGATCTCCAGATCGAGATGGCCCACCGAACGCCCGGAGCCTACGAGGCCGCCCTCCTCGATCGATTTATCGACGTGATGCGCGAGACCGACGCCGAGTGCGTCGTCTTCGACACCTCACCGACCGGCTCGACCCTACGGCTGCTCTCGTTGCCGGATCTCTTGGAAAAGTGGATCGACCGGCTGTCCTATAAGCGCGAAAAGAGCATCGACTACTTCGAGATGGCCGCGGTCGGTAAGCAAGAACCACGACGAGTTCGCGAGGGCGATCCGATTCTCGCGCGTCTCGCGAAGCGAAAGGAGCGATTTGCCTTCGCCGGCGAAGCCCTTCACACGGCCGCGTTCTACCTCGTCTGCAACCCCGACGAACTCTCGGTCCGCGAAACCGAACGCTCGCTCGCGACCCACCGCGAGTACGATCTCTCGGTCGAGGGGATCATCATCAACAAGCGAACGCCCGAGCCCGATGACCACGAAGAAGGACGGGGCGCACGATTTCTCCGCGAGAAGGTCAAAACCGAGCGCGAGCGGATCGAGGAGATGCACGAGAGCTTCGAGCCGCCGATCGTCGGGGATATCGAGACCCGCGTCCGCGAGATCAAAGGCGATCTCTTGAAGGAAGTCGCGGCGGAACTCGATGTCGACGCCTGAGACCGTTCTATCAGCAAATTGTTATAACAGCGTCGGTAGATGTAGATTTCGGTTGAATGGAGTGAGGAACCGAGTCGACATTCTTCTGAAATTATGCGTTATGCTTATATTATTGCTGAACAATTCGGCGGTAGAGCTACGTATGCCAACAGGTATTATCTGGATCGTCGCAATCATCCTCGGACTGTTTACCCTCGGATACGTGAGTTATTCGAAATATCTTGCGGGGTTCGTCGGACTGGACAGCGAGGCGGAGACACCGGCACACAAGTATCAGGACGGCCAAGAGTACGTTCCGGCGACGAAACCGGTCCTACTGGGCCATCACTATTCGAGCATATCGGGTGGCGCACCGATCGTCGGACCGATCACCGCCGCAGTCGCGTGGGGCTGGGTGCCCGCGATGCTGTGGGTCGCTATTGGCAACCCGCTGATGGGCGCGGTACACGACTTCATGTCGCTTTCTTCGAGTATTCGTCACGAAGGTCGATCGATCGGCTCGATCATCGGCGAGTACGTCGGCGAACGGGGCAAGAACATGTTCCTCTGGTTCGCCTTTCTGGTGATTATCCTCGTCGTCGCGGTGTTCGCGCTGCTCGTCGGTCTTGTCTTCGATGCGTACCCACAGGCATCGACCGCAAGCATCATCTACATCGCCCTCGCACTCGTCTTCGGTGTCTATCTCTATCAGTTAGGCCTGCCGTTTATTCCGGGGACGATTGCGTTCGTCGCCGGCGTCTTTGCGAGCGTCTGGATCGGCATCCAGTACCCGCTTGCGCTGTTCGAACCCGCCGCAGAAACCGCACCCGCAGAGACCATCGTTCTCCTTTCGAGTGCGCCCGCGTTCTTACCCGGTGCTGCGATCTACGGGCCGAACGTCGCTGGCTGGACGGTGGCGATCCTCGCCTACGCGTTTATCGCAAGCATTCTTCCGGTCTGGGTGTTGCTCCAGCCCCGTGATTATCTCTCCTCGTTCCTGCTCTATGCGGGCGTCGGCGGGGCGCTGTTCGCAGTTGTCGTCGGGACGATCCTCGGGTCCGGCAGCCAGCCGCTCGTGGTCGCGGATTCGATCCCCGCCTACAGCGGGTTCTGGAGTCCCGCGCTCGGACCGCTCTTTCCCATCCTCTTCATCACGATCGCCTGCGGGACGATTAGCGGGTTTCACTCGCTCGTCTCCTCGGGCACGACCGCAAAACAGCTCAACAAGGAGAGTGACGCCCGGCTGATCGGTTATGGAGGCATGCTCGCCGAAGGACTGCTCGCGGCGGTTGCGCTCTGTACGATCGCAGTCGTCGGGTTTACTGCCGAGGGCGGCGGGATCGGTCTCGCCCTACCGAACTTCGCGGAAGGCGGCGGGATCATCCTCTCTGCACTCGGGATCCCCGCTGCCTTCGGTGCGCCGTTTATGGCGCTCGTACTCGTTTCGTTCCTGCTTACGAGTACCGATACCGCGACCCGTCTTGGCAGGTATATGATGGAGGAGATCATCGATACGCCTGAAACCCAAGTTCAGGAGGTCGCGGCGAACAAGTTCGTCAACACCTCGGTGATCGTCGTTATCGCTTTCGTGCTGGTTACCAGTGGAAGCTGGGAGGACCTCTGGCCGCTCTTCGGTGGGGCGAACCAACTACTTGCCGCGCTTGCGCTGCTTGCGGCGACGGTCTGGCTCGTCAACTGGGACGACTCGAAACAGCTCATCACGACTGGTGTGCCGATGGCTATCATGACGGTGATCACGATCCTTGGGCTGTTCTATCTCGCGATCGTCGAGAACCTCGTATTAGTGGTTGGCGCGCTCTTTGGCACTGAAAACGTTTTTGTGGCGGCGATGACTGGCGCCATCCCCGTAGAGTTCGAGCTCATGACGATGGCCGAACTCGGCGTGTTGGGGCTGATCTCGGCCCTTCTTCGGATCACCCTCGCGTTCGTCCTGATCTGGCTTGCGCTCTCTATCGTCCGAATGGGCTACGAGAACATTCGCGCTGCTCGCGCCGGTGGCGGGCAGACGGTCGCCGCCGACGGATCGGGCGACGATTAGCCGAACAACCGGCGCAGCAGTCGAACGGTAAACCCCGGTTTCGCTTCTTCGATATCCTTCCAGAGGACGAACGCCGTAGCGATATCCGCGTTCTCGCTTGCGACACACTCCTCTCGTTCCGACGAGACGACGAGGAGATTGATCTCGTAGTGACCGTGATAGCCGTACTTCAGGAGGGTACGATCCGAGAATTCCGAAACGAACTCCCGAACCTCTTTGGAAATCGAGTCCGTCAGAAGCGCGAACGAAAACTCCGTGCTGAAATGTGTATCGTCGGGGGTGATCCACAGATCAGCCAGATCGTGGCCGAGCGAAACGAGCGATTCGAGATCGGCGACCGTTACCGAACTGACCCGCCGAGCGAGGAGGTGTTCGACCATCTCGTGGTGTCCATAGGACAGTGCGGGATGAAAGAACTGTTTTTGACTATGAACGTCGAGTTTGCCGTAGAGATCGAACCGTTCGCCCGAAATCGAACGATCCTTTTCGAGATCGTAGTTGAACAGCAGTCGATCCGAGACCCGATCGAGATACGGATCGGACCACTCGGGGACGGCGTCGGTGTCCGAGTCACTCATTTCTCGTATGGGTGGGCATCCTCGACCCGCGGTGCGTCGATGGCGAGCACCGTTACCGGTTGATAAGGACTGCTGTAGTCCCTTACCGGTGATTGCTGGCCCGTACCGGCGATCACCGGTAAACAGTTACAACAGTCCTTATGAGTCGCCCGTGGGGTGTTGTACGCTCTGTGTGGGCTTTCGGGGTCGGCGAGGAAACACTCGCCGGTCTCGACGAGAAACTCCTCGTCGGGAGTTTCGACCGCGAGCTCGCCGTCGAGAACGTAGAACGCCTCCTCTTGGTCGTCGTGATAATGGTAGGCAAGCGGGAGCTGTTCGCCCGGCTCGGCCTCGTAGTAGTTGATCGCTACCTGCTCGAACGAGCCAGTGTCGGAGATCGCGCGATAAACACAGGGTCGTTCCGGCGTCGGCTTGATCGAGTCGGGATCGATGATCTGATAGCCCATATCGGGCGCAGGTGGCCGAAGAGTAAAAACTACGAGGAAACGTATAACAGGCGGGCGCTCTTAGGGGTAATCGAGATGGGTGGAAAGAAAACCGAAGCGTGTGGCCGCTGTAGTATGAGTAGCGTCGTCGATATGACCGACGGGCGCGACCCCTACGGCGAGAACCGAATCGAGGTCGACGAACGCGAGCTACGGATGGTGTCGGCCCATCAGATCGCTGCGAGTCGGCTCAAAGACCGGATCGACGGTTTCGCACAGCGCGTGATCTACGGCCGGTAGCGACTGCAAGGCCAACAGCTATATATTCAGAAAGAGTGACATAATATCAATGGAAGAGACCATCGCTGGCTTCAAAGAACGTGGCCAGTGGGCGGATATCGTCGAACACGGCGAGCGGATCACCCGCGCGTTACGCGAAACCAGCGCATCGGGTCCGGCGTTCGACGAATGGAACGAATGGCGACCGAAGTCACACGAACGAATCGATACCGACCTAAGCGAGAAGACCGCCGCACAGGCGAGCATCGGCGAGGGTGAGGGCGAAAAGAAGGGCAAGAACCCCGACGAGGACATTCGCACCGCCGGCGAGCGCCTCACCAACTCGTACGAAAGCCTCGAAAACGACGATACGAAGGAGGCGATGGATAGCTGGGAGGAGTCGGTGGGCTACGTCGCGCGTGCGGCGGATTCGGCGAGCAGGAAGGCGTTTCGGGCCGTCGAGGACACCGTCTACCGGAAAGTGATGACCCAGCTTGCGCCGTACTACTTCGACAACGAACTCGTGAGCGCGAACCTCCAGCGAACGACCAGAGGGGAGATCCCCGAGTTCGTCTTCGAGGTGAACATCAACGACGATGCGAAGAAAGTCGAGGTTTCGAATCGCCTCGCGGAGTACGAGGACACGATCGACCGCTGGCACGTCGAGAACCAAAAGCGCGTCGAGACCGTCCAAGCCGCCGAAGGCATCGAAACGACCGACGCCGAGATCGAAGCGACAACGGCGATCCCACAGGAGGTCGAAAACCCCGCCGACGAGATGATCGAGCATATCGAGTCGGCCGAACTCGCGGAGGGCATCGAAACGACCGATGCCGAGCGTGAAACCGCGACAACGATCGCCGAGAACGGCGATCGATAGGGCTTAATGAAGAAAACGTCGACTCTTCGGTGATGGTCGACGTCGCTACCCTCCTGACGATCCTCATTGCCGCACTGGCGAGTCTGTTCATGGCGTGGTCGATCGGAGCCGGATCGAGCGGCTCGACCCCCTTTGCCCCCGCGGTGGGCGCGAACGCGATCTCCGTCATGCGTGCGGGCCTGCTCGTTGGTGTTTTCGGATTCCTGGGCGCAGTGTTGCAAGGACAGAACGTCTCCGAGACGATTGGAGGTGGACTGACCGTCGGCGCGCCACTGACGGCCGAAGCTGCCGCAGTTGGCCTGCTGACCGCAGCGACCCTCGTAGCGATCGGTGTTTTTACCGGCTATCCGATTCCCACCGCCTTCACTGCCACCGGAGCAATCATCGGCGTCGGTCTCGCACTCGGTGGCGCGCCAGCGTGGGAGCAGTACCAGTTGATCGGTGCGCTCTGGGTTCTGACCCCCTTTGTCGGTGGCGCGATCGCGTACGCAACCGCGCTGTTGCTTCGCCACGACGCGATCGACGAACGGCTCTCGATCCCGTTTCTCGCGGGGGTCGTTGGCGTGTTGCTCGCGAACATCGAGTTTGCCGTCTTCGGTCCCGAAGACACCGACGCGTCGCTCGTCGATGCCGTTGCTGACGCGAGCGCGCTGCCCGAGATAGCGGGTTTCGACCCCGCCACGCTCGCCGTCTCGCTGCTCGCCGGGGCGACATGCACGTTCGTCCTATGGCGTGAGATGAAGCGAAACGAAGCGCTCGGCCAGCGTCGCTTCCTGCTTATGATGGGCGCGCTCGTCGCGTTTTCGGCGGGCGGCAGTCAGGTCGGTCTCGCCATTGGTCCACTACTCCCACTGCTCGATCCCTATCAGGTGTCGGTGACGGCGATCCTCGTCGGCGGAGGGTTCGGTCTTCTCCTCGGATCGTGGACGAGCGCCCCTCGGATGATCAAGGCGATCGCACAGGACTACTCGGCGCTCGGACCGCGAAGATCGATCGCCGCACTGATCCCCTCGTTCGCAATCGCTCAGACCGCGATCCTCTTCGGTCTCCCGGTTTCTTTCAACGAGATTATGGTCAGTGCCGTGGTTGGGGCCGGTGCTGCCGCGAGCGGAGGTGGGGCCGGGGTGAGCAGGTCGAAAATGGGGTATACCGTCCTCGCGTGGGTCGGCTCGCTCACCCTCTCGATCGTGCTTGGCTACGGGATCTTGCGCCTCGTGCTCACGATACTCTAATGTACTACTTGGCTTCTTCTAGCTCCTCGTCATCGGGGAGATCGATCGCTTCCGTCTCGACTCTGGCTTTCATGATCCGCGTGTTTTCGACCTGCTCGACCGTGATCTCGACATCGTCGTAGGCGATGGATTCACCCTCTTCGACGAGACGGCCCGCGCGGTTGAAAATAAAGCCCGCGATGGTTTCGAACTCCTCGCCGGAGATTCGTTGCACTTCAAAGCGGACAACTTGCGGGTAGTCCTCCTGCAGGGGCGGCATATC
>JADFQH010000155.1 GCA_022561895.1 Methanobacteriota archaeon
TAGAATTAAGGCGGCTAAAAATCTTGAGCTGCAGGTTAAAGAAAAAACTTTGAAGGCAGTAAAGGATTATCAAGATGCCAAAGAAAAGTCAGATAAAGAGATTCTTAATGTAAGGAGTAGGGCGGCCAGTATCGTTGTGGATGTTCGTCCCATCATACCTGTTGTTCTTCACGGAACAACTTAACACCTCGTAGCTCTCGCGTTTCTGATGAAATATGGGAAATGCTGTTTTATCCCGAACGGAAACGCTACTCTTGTCGCCACGAAAAGGAAGATTGATGTGAGTTCTTTTCGACTATCGGATATGGGGAAACGGGGAGTTGTACTCCTAATACTTATCGTTACAGTTATTTTTTCGGGGGCTGCATACGCCCAATCGACGGGAAGTCCGGGCTTCGACGTTTATACACCTGACAACGTCGTCGAACCCGGTGAGGAAACCGCTGTTTCCGTGATCCTCGAAAACGAGGGACAGATCACTGAGGACGGCAGTGAGACGGAAGAAGCGGCGGTCACCGAAGCCCGTGGCGTGACCGCCGAACTCGATTCGGGTGACGCGCCGGTCTCAGTCAACTCCGGAGAAGCCCAGCTCGGATCAGTTCAACAGGAACAGACGGCGACCGAGAGCTTCGATATTACCGTCGACGGCGATGCCCAGCCGGGAACGTACGAACTCCCGCTCGAACTGACCTACACGTATACGCCCGAGGTCGACGGTGACGAGCAGGCGGACGAGGTGACCGAAACGACGACCGAAACCGTCGAAATCGAGATCGACGAGTCCTCGCAGTTCGAGATCGAGGGTGCGACCTCGGGTGTCAGCGCCGGTGAGAGCGGCGAGTCGACGATCGACATCACGAACACCGGGCCGAACGACGCGAGCGAGGCGGTCGTCACCCTCGACGCACCCGACTCGAACCTCGACATCACCTCCCAGAGCACGGATATCTACATCGGCGAGTGGGGGGCCGGCGAGACGGAAGCCATCGACTTCGTGACTGAACTCGACGAGGACGCCCTCGCACAGGATTATACGATCTACGCGACCGTCGAATATCTCGACGAAAACGAAAATGAGCAGACCTCACGCCAGCTCCGAACCGGGATTCCAACGACCGAAGGACAGGGTTTCTCGGTTGATTCGGTCGAAAGCGATCTCTGGGTCGGCGAGGACGGCGAGGTGAGTGGCGAGATCACCAACGAGGGACCGAACCAAGTGGACAACGTCGTCCTCCAGCTGGGTGACGGTGGCGGCGAGGAGCTAGACATCCTCGGGGACGTCGGTGAGAGTTCGAGCGTGGATCTCGGCGAGAACGTCGAACCCAGGGAGACACAGTACTCCGTGGGGACACTCAGCTCGGGAGAGAGCGCCCAGTTCAGCTTTCCGCTTGCGGTGAGCAGCGAGGCCGAACCCGGCCCGCGCGAGGCGGAGGTGACGACGCGCTATCGAACCCTCGGGGGCGATGTCCAGACGAGCGATCCGCTCGATCTGAGTGTCGAGATCGGGGATGAACGCGATATTTTCACCGTCGAGTCACAGGACCCCGAGGCGAGCGAGGAGTCGGATGAAACCGGAGCCGAGACGGAGGAAACGGACAGTACTGACGATGCGACGTTCGATCCCGGCGAGACGAGTACTCTAGAGATTGCGGTGACGAACGACCACGACGAGACGCTGTCGAACGTCCGCGCTCAGACGTTCACGAACGACCCGCTCGAAATCGCTGACAGCGAGGTGTTCATCCCCGAGATCGAACCCGGCGAAACGGAACTGTTGCAGTTCGATCTCGAGGTCAGCGAAGGGGCCGACCCGCAGAGCTATCCCGTCGAGATCGACTTTCAGTACGACGACGAGGAGAACACCGACCAGCTTTCGGACACCTACCAAGTTCCCGTGACCGTCACCGAACCCGCAGACGATGGACTGTCGTGGGCGCTGGTCGTCTTCGTCGGCGTGATCCTCGTTCTCGCGGCCCTCGCGTGGTGGTTCCGGGACGATATCCGCGAGTGGTACGACTCGCTCGATCGGCCATAATGGCGTCCGTAGAGGGCGGAATCGAGTGGGCGAATCACTGGATCACGGAGCGCTCGGGAGTTGTTATCGCGGCGTTTCTGGTCGTCACGCTCCTGTTCGCTGGCGGTCTGGGAGACATCGAACTCGACGAGGGGACCGAGGGATTCGCGGAGGACGTCCCCTCACAGCAGGCCTTAGAGGACGTAAACCAGCAGTTCGAGCCGCCGTTCGAGGAGGATCGGCCGACGACACAGCTCATCCACCGCGGGGATAACGTCCTCACACAGGATGAGCTGGTTCGCACACTGACGCTTCAAGAACGCCTCGAAGGCGATTCGAATCTCAGAATCGAGGAGACGACGAGCGTCGCCGAACTCGTTGCAACGAGCATCGATCCGGAGGCGGAAACGCCCGAAGAGCAGGCCGCAGTAATCGAGGGCGCGACACAGGGCGAGGTCCGTGAAGCGGTCCGGACGACGTTCGAGGACGGCGAACTCGACGAGCTACTGAGCGACGATTTCAACATCGAAGATCCATCCGCGTCTGCGACTATTGCAACAGCCACTCACACAGAACAGGGCGACCCGGCCGGTAATCAGGAGCGGATCGAGTACGTCGTCGATTCGGTTGGTGGGGACATCATCGTCTTCGGCCAGGGCGTCTTCGAAAACGAGTTCGAGAGCGTGATCGGCGACTCACTCGCACTCGTTATTCCCGTCGTGATCGTCCTGATTCTCGGCTTTCTGATCGTCGCCTTTCGCGATCCGTTCGACCTTCTGTTAGGGCTTGTTGCCCTCGCCATGACTGTCGTCTGGACCTTTGGCTTCACCGGGCTTGCGGGCATCCCCTTCTCGGAGATGCTAATCGCTGTTCCGCCCTTGCTGCTCGCGATCGGCGTCGATTTCGGGATCCACGCGATCAATCGGTATCGCGAGGAGCGAATCGGGGATCGAAATCCAGCGGAAGCGATGGCTCGGGCGACTCACCAGCTTCTGGTCGCCTTCTTTATCGTCACCGGCACCACCGCGATCGGCTTCGGCGCGAACGTCGTGAGCGACCTCCCACCGATTCGGGAGTTCGGCGTCGTTGCGGGCGTCGGGGTGTTCTTCACCTTCTTGATCTTCGGCATCTTCATGCCCGCGGCGAAGGTCGCGATGGATCGCGCACGGGAGAACCGACCGATCCCCGAGTTCGGAACGACACCGCTTGGTTCAGAAGAGTCGATTCTTGGGAGGATTCTCCCTGCGGGGGCTGTTGTCGGCCGCAAGGCTCCGGTGGCGATACTGATCGTCGCGCTGCTCGTCACCGCGGGTGCAGGTGTTTCTGCGACCAACGTCGATACGACGTTCGACGACGAGGATTTCCTTCCTCCTGAAGATCAACCGGCGTATCTCGACACCCTCCCCGAGGAACTCCAGCCCGGTGAGTACACCATCACGGGCACGATAAACTACTTAGAGGAGAACTTCGCGACCGGCGACGACGATCAGGTGACGATCTACGTCGAGGGGCCGCTAGGGCACGACGCCTCGCTCGAATCGATGGAGCGCGCTGGGCAGAACCCCCCCTCCTCGATCGTCACCGAAGAGGGCGAGGCCCAGACCGAAAGCATTCTCGACGTGATCGAAACCCAACGGGAGATCGATCCCGAGTTCGACACACTCGTCGAGCGAAACGATCTCAGCGGAAACGGCGTTCCGGATCGGAATCTCGACGCAATATATGGTGAGCTGTTCGCCTCCGAATCCGAGGAGCAGGCACGACAGTACCTCACCGAGGACCAACGAAACATGCAGGTGATCTACTCGGTCGAAGCGGAGGCCGACGACGAGCAGATTACTGCGGACATCAACGAACTCGCCGGGGACTATCGAATGGAGGCGACCCCGACTGGGGAGATCGTCGTCTTTCAAGAGGTTTCCGACCTCATCCTCGAGTCGGCAATCGAGTCGCTCGTGCTCGCGCTCGTCTTTACCGCCATATTTCTTGTGGCGATCTACTTCCTCCTCGAAGGTCACCTGGCACTCGGCGTCGCGAACCTCGTTCCCATCACCGTAAGCGTCGCGATCCTCGCGGGTTCGATGCCGATCCTCGGGATTCCTTTTAACGTTCTCACTGGGACGATCCTCCCGATCTCGATCGGGGTCGGGGTCGCCTACTCTGTCCACATCACTCACCGATTCATCGACGAATACAACCACTTGGGCGATGCCTATGGCTCTCTCCTAATCACCCTCCGGGGAACCGGCGGGGCGCTGACCGCGAGCATGTTAACGACCATCGGCGGCGCTGGCTCGCTCATGCTCGCGCTTACCCCTATTCTGGGTCAGTTCGGCGTGCTGATGACGATCAGCGTGATCTACTCGTATCTGATGGCGATCGTGATCCTGCCGCCGACGCTCGTGCTCTGGGCGCGGTATTTCGGGTGAAGCCGACCGCACCATCGAAGTCACTGTACGAGCTGGCGTTCGGTGTTTCATCACTGTCGGGACTCAAACGGAAACTATTCCCTATCACAAGAATCATATCTTTTCGACTCGAATACTTTCCATGGTCGATTCGATGCCTCCGAGCGAACCGCCATCCTTCGAGGACGCGTTTAGCGGCGACGACATCGAACAGCGCATCTACGGGGCGGTCCTCCAAACGCGCGAGCCAACGACGGCAGGTACGGTCGCAGATCGTATCGGCTGCGATCCGAAAACCGCACGGAAATATCTCGGTTGGTTCGCCGATCTCGGGGTCGTCACACACTACGACGGCCATCCGGACACCTACGAACGAAACGACGCATACTTCGAGTGGCGACGTATCAACCGACTCGCCGCAGACCACACCATCGAGGAGCTTCAGCAGCGCGTCGGTGAGTTGACCGAGACGATCACGAACTACGAGCGAGAGTACGACGCTGCGACGCCAAGTAAGGTAGAGGCGCTGGCCGTTGCAGAGGCAGAGACTGCTCGTTCGGTCGACGAGGTGTACGGCGATCTCGCGGACTGGATGACCGCTCGACAGGAGCGAGCACGATACGAACGAGCACGGCAGCAACGCGCTGGCGCGACCGAACACGAACGGGTCACCGGGTGAGGATGGTCCCGCCAGCCGGTGATGGCAGAAGTCCCGCGCCTATCGACCGACCGATCCTCGAGTTCCTACAAACCCGGCTCCGTACGACAAACCAAGTCCGAGAAGCCGCCATCACGGACGCAAGCGACCATCTCGAACTCGGCGTCGAATTCGAATCGCGTTACTATCCGACAGTAGTGGATAACGCAACTCTCACCGTCCGCTGGTATACGAACGACGATTTCAAGGTTCATTATCGGGAACTCCACGCGACCGGCGCTTGGGAGTGTCGTTGGGATCGCCATCCGAATCCCCACAACACACGAGATCACTTCCATCCACTACCGTTGGCTCCGACACCCGGTGAGGATGCCTCATGGCCGACGGACCATCGCGATCTCCTCACGCTCGTTCTCGATGAAATCGAACAACGAACTGCTGGTCTCTAGGCGCGGTATTTCGGGTGAGTGGTGAGGTTTTCCAAACAGGCGTATCGCTACGGGATGGAGTCAATGCCATTTCCAATGAATGCTGTAGCCGTTATGAGCACTCCGAGAACCATTATCCAAAAGTAGAATCCTGTCGTTAGTCCAAGAGCATCTATTAGTCCGCTCAAGCCACCCAAAATCGTGATCTGGAATCCGAGAATAACGATAATTTTCTTACTGTTCATACCAGCAATTAATTGGCTTGTACTAATATTTTTCTGATCGACAAGACGATCACTGATGAGTCTCAGCCGCATTGACTCGGTCGTAAGACGACTCTTATCGAGAGGGCGAACTGCGCTCTCAGTAACCCACGCGCACGCACGAGGAAAAGCTGCCTTTTTAAGCCGTGCTTTCGTAGCCGAAGGCAAGATGTTCAATGCGATCGTGAGTGCCGACACCCTCGGGACGGCGCTCGATTCCGTGAGTGCGCTGGTCGAGGAGTGTACAGTCCACCTCAATGAAGACGGGCTGGCGATCCGCGCGGTCGACCCTGCAAACGTCGGTATGGTCGATCTCTCGCTTTCTGCGACCGCCTTCGAGTCCTACGAGGCCGACGGCGGAAAGATCGGTGTCAACCTTTCTCGCCTTCAGGACACCGTCGGGATGGCCGATTCGGGCCAGTTGGTTCATCTCGAACTCGACGAAGAAACGAGAAAACTCCACATCCAGCTCGACGGACTCGAATATACGCTCGCGCTGATCGATCCCGACTCCATCAGGCAAGAACCGGATATCCCGGATCTCGACCTCCCCGCGAACATCGTCGTCGAAGGCCGTGACATCAATCGTGCGGTGAAGGCCGCCGATATGGTGAGCGATCACATCGCGCTAGGTGTCGATGAGAGCGAGTCGGTCTTTTATGTCGAAGCCGAGGGCGACACCGACAACGTCGATCTCCGGCTCGACGAGGCGGATCTGATCGATCTCACCCCCGGACCGGCTCATTCCCTCTTTAGTCTCGACTATCTGAAGGACATGAACAAGGCGATCCCAACCGACGGCGAGGTCACGGTCGAACTCGGCGAGGAGTTCCCCGTGAAACTGCATTTCGAGATCGCCGAAGGAAATGGTCAGGTTACGTATATGTTAGCGCCACGGATTCAGAGCGACTAGAGCGGTTTTTCGTAGCGGTGTTCCCGATACTCATCGCCTCCGATCTCGATCGTGTCCTCCTCGACGCACTCGAACCCCTGTTTCTCGTAGAAGCCGATCCCGACATCGTTCGCCACGTGCTGGTCACCAACGCCGACAATTACCGCAAGACGCCGATCGCCCGCGCCTTTCTGGAGCCGATCCTGGGGCGCGGCTTGTTGACCAGCGAGGGCAGCTTCTGGCGGCGCCAGCGGCGGATCGCCGCGCCGGCGTTCCATCACAAGCGAATCAAGGCTT
>JADFQH010000156.1:0-3920 GCA_022561895.1 Methanobacteriota archaeon
GCGACCGGTTCGACCCCCGCCGCCCGGATCGCCAACACGTCGCGTTCTAACTGGTCAGGAAGTGACGTAATCACCTCCCGTGTTGCGCCCCGAGTCGAGTCGGCGACCACGCGGTGATCGGTACGGAGAACCTTCTCGTAGCCGCCGAACAGTTCGTCCGCGCCCTGGCCCACCGCGAGCCGGTCGTAACCCCGTTCCGATGCTCGTTCTGCCACCAGATACAGACAGAGCGCAATCGAGACGTCCATCGCGTTCGTTCGGCCCGTTTCCCGCGCGACGACGGGAACCGCCCGTTCGATATCGGCGTGCGTACATTCGATGATTTCGAGCGGGAGATCCATCACACGGGCGCTTTCCATTGCGCTCTCGATGTCGTGACTCCCCTCGAAGCCGACGACGAAACACGGTCCGTCGAGTTCGCTTGCGACCACCGCCGAGTCAACGCCACCCGAAAAGGCAACGGCGAGCTCGTCGTCGATTTCCGCAACGCTCTCGCACAGGGCGTTTTTTACCGTCCGGACCGCGATCCGCTCGTGTTCGTAAACTGGCGGATCGGGAAGCGTCCACACTTGATCGTTGTCCACGCATCCGGCGGGAAACGAAATCGGGTCCGTGAGTTCAGTCGGCGAGAACGCCCAGTTCTCCCCTGTGCGCTCGACAAACAGCGGATAGCGCCCGAGCACGTCACGAACGAATCGGCCATCGGGAAGCCGACCGGCGAATCCGTGGGTTCCGGGGAGGGGATCGCGGTCGGAGATCGCCGGTTCGATTTTCCCGACGCTGGTTCCCTGAATCATCAGAGAAACGAGTGGAGGCGGCTTCTCATACGACGTTTCGCGCCGCCGCTCGCCTGTCGGAAGCTGATTCGCCAGGGGGTTCGTTTCCCGTCGACGCTCGTTCGCCCCTCGCGAATTCCCGAGAGAATCGCCTCGGTCGAGCGCTCGTCACGGCTATCGACGCGGGTAGTCGCTTGGCCCACCATCTCGGCGATGTGGGCATCGCTGCCGGCAGTCATCGGCAATCCGCGTGCGCGAGCGAAGTGTTCTGCCTTTCTGTTCGCTCGTCCCGTCAGAAGCCGGGAGTTGTAGATTTCGACGGCGTCGGCGCATGCAAGGTCGTCGGGCGAGATCCGCGCGCCGACCCCGTGGCGCGAGGACTGAAACGGATGGGGAACGACGGCGATCCCGCCGAGTTCGTGGATCCTCTCGAGTGTTTCGTCGTAGGGGAGTCCGGCTGGAACCCGTGTCTCGATACCGAGTCCGAGGACGTGACCGGCCGAACTCGAAATTTCGATGCCGGGGACCCCGATCAGTCCGTACTCGGGGGCGAGCTCCGCGGCCTCGAGGCTCGCTTCGATCTCGTCGTGGTCGGTGATCGCGATGGCGTCCAGTCCGACCGCTTCGGCCTGTTCGAGGAGAAGCTCGATAGGGTCCCGGCCGTCGTGCGACAGGGCGGAATGTGCGTGGAGTTCGACCGAAAGCACGGAAGGAAGTTCGGGTACTGATGGCAAAAACATCCCGGTTTCCGAAGGACGCGCTCGGCGAGACCAACGTTAATCTCGCTATCGAGAACGTGTGCGTTCCGATCCTGCCTTCACCTCGATGAGAATCCGTCTAAAATTCGAGATAAAGCTCCGGTCCGTCGAGACATCCCCTGCTTCAACCCCACAAGGGTTCGTCTGAAATGCGAGTTCGGTGTTGATAGCGTCAGTGTTGATGGTCGCTTCAACCCCACAAGGGTTCGTCTGAAATCAGGGGATCATGACGATCGCTGCGGGGAACCAACAGGCTTCAACCCCACAAGGGTTCGTCTGAAATGGTTCGAGGAAGAGGCGATTATCGCAGGCTACGGGTCGCTTCAACCCCACAAGGGTTCGTCTGAAATTCGGACATGTCCGTCGAGGAGTTCGATGCGATTGCTGGCTTCAACCCCACAAGGGTTCGTCTGAAATGGTGTCTTGGACTGCGACTGTCTCTTCATCATAGAGGCTTCAACCCCACAAGGGTTCGTCTGAAATCTGATTCAGACCGCCCTCCTTGGCACGGTCGCCGAGCTTCAACCCCACAAGGGTTCGTCTGAAATCGGCATCCCGACGACCGGGCAAAAGCACTCGTGGGAGCTTCAACCCCACAAGGGTTCGTCTGAAATGGTGCCCGAAACACGGGCCACAACGCTCCTCTCGCACGCTCACGACTTAGTGTTTCCGTCGACCCTCAGTAATCGACGAACCCTGGGAGGTCGACAGGGCTTTAGAGAAACCGGCTGTCAGCCGCGGGATCTTCACCGTATACCGTCCGATCAAGCAGGGTATCCGAGGAGAGTTCGTAAAGGATCACCGACTCACCCGGTTTCAGGAGTTCCTCGATCTCACCGCGAAGCTTCGTAAGATCCCCTTCGGTGATCTCTCCCTCGAGCACCGAGTTCTGGACGTGAGTGAGGTATCGTCGTCCGATCTTCAGCATCTTCTGGGTTCGCTCTGCCTCCATATCGTAGACGAGGACGACGTACATCTCACCACCACCGCTTGAACGGCTCGTATGGTTCGCCGGTCAGCAGGTGTTTCTTCAGCTTGTACGCCTCGATCCGCATGAGATACTGATAGCTCACCTTCCGGTTCAATCGTGGGTGGTCGACAGTGCGTTCGAGGGTCTCCTCGAACGCCTTCCCGTACGTTTCCCGACCCCGCTCGGTCAGTAGACACGAGCCGAGTTCGGTCTCAAAATCCTCCAGTCCGATCTGGTTCCGATTGACGAGCCGAAAGAGCACGCGATCGGCGAGCACCGGCTTGAACAGGTCCGCCAGATCGAGCGAAAGCGAGTACCGCCGTTCGCCCGGTTCGTGGAGGTAGCTGATCGTCGGATCGAGCGCGGTTGCCCGAATGGCGGAGACACAGTTCGCATACACCAGCGAGTTGCCAAAGGAGATCAGGCTGTTCAGTTCGTTCGACGGTGGGTTGTACTCGCGCCGACCCAACCGAAAGCCATCGGGGAGGATCGCATCGAACGTCGAGTAGTAGGCTTTTCGAGCCATCGCCTCCGTGCCCATCGCCTCGTTCACATCGTTGACGGATTCTAACCGTTCGGCCGCGGCGTCGAGATCCGCGAGAACGCTATCGAACTCGTGGCCTCGTCCGGCGTAGTAGGTGACGTTCGTGCGCATGTTGTGGATCGACCCCGCGACGATCGCTTTCGCGAGTTCGATCCTCCGATCCGGATCGTCGTAGGCTCTCACCTGCTCGACGACCGTCTTACCCGAAGTCTGTCCGCGTTTGGGCATCAACGATCCCGCGTAGTAGTCCTTCCAGCCGAAGACGTGAACCGCAACGCCGTGCTGGTTCAGAAACGAGAGCAAGCGAGTATTATAGTCGATCTGTCCGTGTAGGAAGATCGCTTCTGCGTTCTCGACCGGGATGTACTTCTTTTCACCATCCTCAGTCACGAGCCTGAGTGTGTCGTCTTGCCGTTCGAGCCGGCCCGCCGAGAAGACGTGGTAGTTTCTGTCCATACTAGCAGCTCCAACAGAAGTCGTGATACGCACACGATGGGCAGTACGGTTTCTCCTCTGCTTCCGGTGGTCTCTCTCGCGAAACGACCGCGTGAATTCCTCGAATCGCCTCTTCGACCTTCGCCTCCCGTTCGGCGGTCAGCTCGACCGGCTCGCGCTTTCGTTCGCGTGGATGAGCGAGTACGCCCTCTTTCTCGACGCCCGTGACGTGTTTCAGGTACCAGAGGTAGTACGAGAGCTGCATCCGTGCGGGTTCGGTGAGTTTCGATGAGGGTTTGACTTCTACTACCCGGCCATCGTCGAGCAGATCACAGCCGAGCTCGCCCGTTATGACGATTCGCTCGTCGTGCTGGGTGGATTCGGCGATCCGTTACGTCATCCCAAGTTCGCGTCGGTTCTGTCGGCCCTTCGGCCGC
>JADFQH010000156.1:3930-6863 GCA_022561895.1 Methanobacteriota archaeon
TCGATCTCTTCAAGGGATTCATACGGCCGATCAGAAACGGCCGAGAATCGTTGGGTCGAATATGCACCGCCCGCGAGAGAGTCTCGACGGTCACGTATTCTGACCGACAGTAGCAGGATCGTACGTAGTCACTCGGAATTCATATCTCGGCATCGTCTCGACTCCCGATCCCTACGACGCCACGCCCCGACGTGACTTCGTAGGTATCCGGTTCACCGAGCGCTTGCACGACGAGTGGATCATCGTTGGGGGGTTCCTCCTCAACGGGAACTGAAACGAGCAGCCGCTTGAGGTCCTGAAAGCACTCCTGAGCCGCCTTCCACTCGCCAGCCTCCCGGTGATGTCGGTACGTCTCGTGGCACTCGATGTCGGATTCGCTCACGAGTATGATCACGTTCCGAGTCGGATACTCCTCACTGATCAGGGACGCATTGCGGAGTTTCTCTCCCTGTGCCGTGTCGAACGCCCCAACGAGTTCGTCCTCGCGTTGTTCGGTTTTGCGCTGGTGATGGAGTGCGTCGTAGTACGATTCGACGCCATCGGAGATCATCGACGTTTCGGCTAGTGTAGTAGCGTCGGCGTTCTCTCGAAGCGCCGAGAGGGCGCTGCGGGTCGGTCGGAGAAGCGAGCGCTTGCCGTAGATGAGGTCGCTTGGCACGTAGTCTTTCTCAGGCGGGCTATCGAGACGCCAGACCGTGACTGACGCTGGCGGACCATCGAACCGTCGGTTGCATCGCCCGGCTGCCTGTACGATGGCCGGGAGCGCCGCGTAATCGCGGTAGAGGCGATCGAAGCTGAGGTCCACACCCGCCTCGATGAGTTGGGTCGAGACGGTCACCGTTGGAACTCCGTCGAACGGCGTCGTAACGTCCGCATCGAGAATCCTGTCGAGCACACGCAGGAGTGCGTTTCGTTCGACCGGCCGGAGTCGTGTCGTGAGTGTAGCGACGAGTCTCTCCGCGTCCGGATGGTTCGTTGCGAGTCGCTCCAGATACGCGTCGGGATCGAATTCTTCTGCATCCGTCTCGCGGTAGTACCCGAGAAGTTCCTCCGCGAGATCGATACGATCTTCCGACGAGAGGGACTCCGAGAGTGTCACGGCTGATCCGACCGTGTTGACGATAGCAAGGGTGTGCAATCCATCAGTCGGCTCCCGGTCGACCTTGGCTGCAGCGGCCGTGAGCGATAGCGGTGATGCCCCCGCTCCCTCGATATGAGATACCAGACTCCCATGGAGATGAAACTCGACGCGCGGCGCGTCACGGATCAAATCGACACAGTCGGTTCGTAGATCGACGAGCGGTGTAGGTGTCGGAACGCCCGGCAGTCGCTCTAGAATCCTCGGCTGAGTCGCGGTCATGAACAGTACCGTCGTGTCGTACTCGGTGGCGAGGTGCTCAGTCAAGCGGCCGACGAGTTCCCACCAGTCGAGGGAGATGGCCTGTGGCTCGTCGATGATAACGACACTGTCTTGGAGCGCTGGCAGTTTCGTGGACTGGACGTTTCTCGGTCCTGCAGCGCTCTCGAACAACTGTGTGAACGTCGTGAGAACGAGTCCTGACCGCCACGCCTCGGCATGGAGTGTTTCCTCCCCGGAGGTCGCGTGGTCGGCGAACGCGTCGTCCTCATTCGGAATCGTTCGCGTGTCCGCGAGGTGGTGGTGTTTGGTGTACGCCGGGTCGTGCGAATCGATGCCAAATACGTCCTGCACGTCGCGGTCGACTTGCTCGATGACAGAGGTATACGGGAGCGCGTAGACGACGCGACTATCGTGCTCCGCGGAGAGCGTGAGCGCAGCACGGAGCCCCGAGTAGGTCTTTCCGAAACCGGTGGGAAGCGTCAACTCGAACACGCGGCTGCCGTTGGCGTGTCCGGACCGAAGGTTCGTCGTCGCTCGGGCGTTCGCTGCCGTTTGCACTGCGGCGAGACGTTGATCTACGGTGGCATCCGCCGTCGGGAGTTCTCTCGTAGGATCGTCGAGATAGACAGCCGCTTGATCGCCGTCAGGCAGAGTCGTCTCCGAGAGATCGCGGAGTTTATCTGTCAAATCACGGGGGGATGGCCGTGGTGTTCGGATCAGGGTGCGCACGTCGTCGGATTCGGTCAGGCCACTGGCGTCGAACTTGTCCGCCGTGACGAGCGTCGACCACGCCCGGAGCACGCAGCCGTAGAACTGCTCGTCGATGATGCCCGAGCTGAACCCACGAATCGACTGCCGGGCCCGTGTGAGTCCGTCCTTCCCGATGTCGTCCCAACAGAGCGCACCATCGGTAGCACGTATGAGTGCAGCGTCAGCGGCGGTTGTGGCGGTTGTGTCGATGTTCTCTAACTGTGTCTCCGCGACGGCATACCGATCGTCGACCGCGACTTTGTCCAGATGGTATCTCCCGAGGTCCGACTGCACGTTCTGCAACACCGAGTGATGTTTCGCGACCGCATAGAACCCCGCCGCAGTCGTTTTCGGCCCACAGCCACGGCTCGCCAGCGCCAGCACCGTGACGAGTCCGCCGAACATGCCATGATAGGTCAGTTCGGCCGAAGGTGCGGCACTTCGATCGTCGGTGGTAATGTAGGTCTGAAAGTACTCGGTGAGTTTGCCGATGTCATGAACCCATGCCAGCGTCTCTAGGACCGTCGTCCACTCGTCGCCGTACGGTGTTCGACCAGCAGCATCGGTCAGTTCGGCCGCGGCGTCCGCGACACCCGAAAGGTGGGTATCCAGACGCTGGTCCGGTCTGGCGTGAAAGTCCCCGAGCGGGTCGATCGAGGTCATTGAAAGCAGACCGTCCGGTTTTCAGCGGTCATCACCGGGGCGTTCGGCGCGGCGAGCGTTTCCTCGTCCGGCGGCCGAAGGAGTTGGACGGTGATCGGTGCCGGCAGTCGGTCGACGACGCGGAAGGAACTGCCCGGCTGATAGTCGTCCATCGACACCA
>JADFQH010000157.1:0-2214 GCA_022561895.1 Methanobacteriota archaeon
TGTACGAACTGTGATGGGGTGCGGACGGACAGGTTTCCGCGAGGGACGCTCGGGGCCTACGAACTGCCCGTTGTGGGGGTTCGAAACCGGTCGCCTGAGGAGGTGTTTCCGGCCGCATTCGTCTGGTTCGTCTCCTCGGTCACCTCGCTTTCCGAGGGCGTCTGTCCCCGGTGTACAGGCAACGTGGATTCGTCGCTCTCGATCTGTCGGGACCACGCGGTCGAGACGGGCACGGTCTGTGAGGCGTGCAAAAGCGTGTTTTCCGTCTGGGCCGAGTGCGACTGTCGAGCCTGTGGGTTCACTCAGAGCCTCCCGGCCCAGACGCCCCTCATCCACCACCCCGCCGTAATCTCGTTTTACTACGACCGTGGCGTCGAGATCAACCGGCTCTGGGAGCTGATCGAACAGTCACACTACCTCTTCGAGTGGGAAACCTCAGTTGTCTCGGAGGAGCCACTCGAGATTCAGTACTCGATCCCGTTCGATGACGACACGCTCCACGTGACGATGGACGAGGAGCTAAGCGTCATCGGCGTTCGTTCCCCCTGATTCTCTCTCAGTACCGAGCGGATACTCTCGGCGTTCTTACAGCAATTTCGTGCTGCATAGAGTTTTGCTCTCGACCGGCCATCCCATCGGTATGGGTACGGATAGTCGCTTAGAGAGCGGTGGGACCGACGAGTACGTCGCACTTGTCACTGGGGCCTCCACTGGAATCGGCTACGAACTCGCTGAAAAGGGTGTGACCGTGACAGCAGTGTGTCCGGGCCCGACGGATACCCCATTTATGCGGCGGGGCAACATGGAAGCCACGCAGATGGTGGGCGAGCCAATGATGGACGCGGCTACCGTTGCTCGTGTGGGCTACGACGGACTCAAGCAGGGAAAGCGAGTCGTCGTACCAGGCAGCAAAACCGAGGTGGTGGTGATGCTCAAACGGATGCTTCCACGGAAGCTATAGGGATTATCGTCGCCAGCCGGATCGTTTCTTGTACTCGCACGGTCCACGTTGGTCGGTTAGTGAGCAGGAAATCTATGAACCACTACGATAATCCCTATAGCTGTCAAGATGGCTCGTGGCGTCTGGGAGCCAGTCGATACCCCCGAACCAGATGCGGAAACGCCGGCGATACGAACAGTCTAACACCATTTTATCAAATGTTTTCACAAGTAACTTTAGCTTCGATAATCCGAACAACGGGCCTCAGTAGGAACGACGAGGAACCGATCACCATCGACGTTCGTCCCACCTGTTCGTTTGTGCGCGAGGGAGACGTGTTTTCTGAAGTTTTACAGTAAATTCGTGCTGCAAACGGTTTTGTCTCCCGTCAACGACTAGATAGTCGGTATGTCGACATTCGAACTGTCGAAGAACATACTGATAAGGACGGTTGTCGTCTCTTAGCGCTGATCGCCGACCCGCACGGGCAATCACCGCTAAACAGTCACAACCGCCCTTATGAAACGAATACGAGGAAAAGCAATGTCAATTGAAACAGCAACGACAGCGGAAACCGAGGGAACGAACGGAACGTTCGTACTGGTCCATGGATCGTTTCACGACGGAACGGCGTGGAACCCGGTCGTAGACCGGTTAGAAGAGAACGGATATACAGCCCATGCACCGACGATGGCGGGTCACGGGAAGGATGTCGACAAAGACGTAACGCACGCCGATTGCACCGGCTCGATCGTGGACTACATCGTCGATAACGATCTTGAAAAGGTGGTGCTAGTCGGCCACAGCTTCGGCGGGACGGTCATTCCCAAGGTAGCCGAGGCGGTCCCGGAGCGGATCAAGCGCCTCGTCTTTCACAACGCGTTCGTCCTCGAGGACGGCACCTCGTTGTTCGACGACATCCCACCACATATCCGAGAGCTGTTCGTCCAACTCGCGGAGGGGTCGGAGGACAACACGATCACGATGCCGTTTCCGGTCTGGCGAGAGGGGTTCATCAACGATGCCGACATCGAACTCGCCCAGTCGTCGTACGAACTGCTCTCCTCGGAGCCCTTAGAACCGCTCCGCGAGGAGCTGGATATGGAGGAGTTCTACTCGCTCGAACTCCCCTCAAGCTACCTGTATGCGACGGAGGACAACATCCTGCCCCAGGGTCCCGAGTGGGGATGGCACCCCCGAATGTCCAATCGGTTAGGACTGTTCCGACTGGTCGAGATGCCCGGCAGTCACGAGGTCGTCTTCTCGAACCCCAA
>JADFQH010000157.1:2224-6835 GCA_022561895.1 Methanobacteriota archaeon
GAGAAACTCGTCGTCGCGGGGCGAGAGTGATGGCGTCGTCCACGATCAGTCCTCGACTGAAAAATCAACAACACAGTAAAAAAACTATCATGAGCACGAAAACCAGTTCGACTGACGGCGTCCTGCGCCGGACGGTGATGAAAGCCGCTGCAGTTGCGATCGGCGCGCTCGCCATGGGCGGGACCGCGATCGCCAGTGAGCACGAAGACGAGGAATACGAAAACGGCGGACACGAGGACGACGAGGACCGAACGGTGTACGTGATCGCGGTCTCCGAGATAACGGATTTCGAACCCTACATGAACGAATACCTTCCGGCTGCCGCCGCAACGGTGGCGGAGTACGGTGGCGAGGCGCTGGTCGTCTCGTTCGACCCCGAGGTAATCGAAGGCGACTGGGACCACACGATCACGATCGTCCTGGAGTTCCCGTGTGAGAGCGCCGTCCAAGACTGGCGCAACGACGAAACCTACCAGGAACTCAGGGCGATGCGCAACGAGTGGGTCAACTACACCGACATCATCGTTGCACCTCAGTTCGCTCCTGAAGACCTCGCGTGAGCGGATTCCAACGTCCTCTGCTTTTCTGTCGGCGAACCGACTGATTTGTCGTTCTATTTGCCGCCAATATGTGCGGCGAACTCTTCCCGAACGAGCGTTCCGCAGTACGCACAGCGGACGCCATCGTCGAGAACCGAAAACCGCGATTCGACGGGTTCGCGTTCGGTCGTTATGCAGTTGGCGTTTGGACAGGAAAACACCCCGACGACTTCGGTGGGACGCTCGACGCGGTGTTTTTCGATCACATCATACTCCCGGACGATGTTGATCGTCGCGTCGGGCGCAACGAGCGAGAGTACGTCGACTTCCTCCTGACTTAGCTCCCTCCCTTCGACTTTGACGATATCCTTCTCGCCCATCCTGTCTGAAGGAACGTTCATCCCGATACTCACCGCCTCGCCGCCCGAGCCGTCGATCCCGAGGATCGTAAGTACAGTGAGGGCTTGACCCCCGGTGACGTGGTCGATGACGGTTCCGTCCTGAATCTTGCTGACACGGAGTTGGTGGTCTGCGTCAGTGTCGATATTGTCTGAGTTCGAGTCGGTCATAAAAGCATATCCAGTAGTGCCATCCGCACGGGGACGCCGTTGTGTGCCTGTTCGAAGTACGTTGCATGTGGTGTCTCATCGATTGCGGGATCGATCTCGTCGACCCGCGGCAGGGGGTGCATGATCGAGAGATCCGACTTCGCCTCCGCGAGCGTTCCGAGATCGATTCCGTACTCGCTTGCCACCGCACGATACTCGTTTTCGTCGGGAAAGCGCTCGCGTTGGATGCGAGTGACGTAGAGCACGTCGAGATCCGGGAGGACGAACTCGAGCTCGGTGTGTTCTTCGACCGGCGTGCCGGCTTCATCGAGATCGTAGCGCACCTCCGGGGGTAAGGCAAGGCTCTCGGGGCTGATGAAATGCTGAGTAGTATCGAAATTGGTCAGCGCGTGAGCCAGCGAGTGGACGGTCCGGCCGTATTTGAGATCGCCCATGACCCCTATCGAGAGGTCGTCCAGTCCGGCGTTCTCTTGGATAGTGTAGAGATCGAGCAGGGTCTGGGTCGGGTGGTGGCCCGCGCCGTCGCCCGCGTTGATGACAGGGATAGAAACGAATTCGCTTGCCATCTTCGCCGAGCCCTGTTTGGGGTGACGAAGGACGAGCGCGTCGGCGTAGCCCTCGATTACTCTGACTGTGTCAGCGAGGCTTTCGCCCTTCGTCACCGACGAGGAGTCGACCGCCCCCATGTCGATGGTATCGCCGCCGAGCCGCTTTGCCGCCGTCTCGAAGCTCATCTTGGTGCGCGTACTGGGTTCGAAAAACAGGAGTCCAAGTAGCGCGTCGGCATGGCGGGGTTCGCGCGTTCCGTCGGCGAACTCGGCCGCGCGATCGAGTACCGCCTCGATTGCCTCGCGGGAGAACTGCTTTGCGGTCAGCACGTGGTCGTGCCGCATTACACAGAGAGGCGAGACAGGGGATCATGAATCCCGCGATCCGTCGATGGAATCGCTTGCTGACACCGGAGCCGATCGGCCCAGTCCCGCGAAACTCGCTCCTCGATATCGACTTAATACCGCTGACACCGCCGGCAGTGAGTGTAATATGAGGAATAGAGAATCAGTAGGGGCATGGTCGAACTCGGCTACACCCTTTCGAGCGAGGAGCACGGCCCGAACACGCTGGTCGAAAACGCCGTCCGCGCCGAAGAAGTAGGATTCGACTTCGCGTGTATCTCGGATCACTACCACCCGTGGACGAGTACGCAGGGCGAGAGCCCCTTCGTCTGGAGTACATTAGGAGGAATCGCCCACGCCACCGACGAGATCGACATCGGCGTCGGCGTCACCTGCCCGACGATCAGGATTCATCCGGCGATCCTCGCCCAAGCGGCGGCAACGACCGCCGCTATGTTCGATGGGCGCTTTTTCTTCGGCGTCGGAACGGGAGAAAACCTGAACGAACACGTGTTGGGCGATCGCTGGCCCGAGTTCGACGTACGACTGGAGATGCTCGAGGAGGCCCTCGGCGTGATCCGCGACCTCTGGGAGGGCGAACAGTACAGCCACCACGGAAATCACTACGATGTCGAGAACGCGAAACTCTACACCCTTCCCAAAGAGCGCCCGCCGGTCGTCGTTTCGGCGTTCGGCCCGCGTGCCGCCCGCGCGGCCGCGGACATCGGCGACGGACTCTGGAGCGTCGGCCCACAGGACGAACCACGCGAAAACTACGAGGAGTCTGGCGGCGACGGCCCGAAGTACGCCCAGATCGACGTCTGTTACGCCGAGGACGAAGAGGAGGCGATCGACACCGTCTACGAGCAGTGGCCCAACGGCGAGATCGCGGGCGAGTTGGCACAGGAGCTGGCGACGCCCGCGCACTTCGAGCAAGCCGCAGAAATGGTCGAGCGCGAGGATGTCGCCGAAAGCGCCATCTCGGTGGGATCGGACCCCGAGCCGTTTATCGAGAGCGTCGAGGCCTGTATCGAGGCCGGCTACGACCACGTCTACTTCCATCAGATCGGTGACGACCAGGAAGGATTTTTCGAGTTCTATGAAGAGAACATACAGGACGAGTTTTAGATAGCGAATATTTATTTCAGTTGGAAAAGTATAGGTATATAGATGGGACGGCGTTTACCGACGGGGATCGACGTGCTCGACCGGAAGCTGAGCGGCGGCATCCCCGCGGGCAGCGTCGTTGCGCTGTCGGCTTCGCCGGCGAGCCAGTCCGAACTTCTGCTTTATGAACTCACGGCTCCGCGCGAAACGCTGTATCTCACGACCGAGCGCTCGGCCGAAGCCGTGCGCGATGCGATCGAGCGAACGAACGCACCCACGGGAAGCCCCGAGGTCCAACACGTCGGCGGCGAAGCCCCACTGGATCAGGTGGGTCGACTCGTCGAGACTCTCCCTCGCGAATCGACGCTGATCGTCGATCCAATCGATATCCTTGAACGTCGTGAACGCACCCGCTACCGGCGGTTCATGAACGGACTCCAGACGGCGATGGTAAACACCGAGAGCGTCGCCGTTCTGCACTGTCTTTCGGGTGCGTCCCCACCAGCGGGGCGGGATCTGACCGAGTATATGGCCGATGTGGTTTTCTCGCTCGACACCCGGATCAGCGGCGAGTCGATCGAAAACAGGCTCGCCGTCCCGAAGTTCCGCGGCGGGCGCGCACTGAGCGAGACGATCAAACTCGAACTCGAAGAGCAGGTCCGCATCGACACGAGCCGCGATATTGCCTGATACACTCACCGACTACAGCCGACAGTACTACTCCTCTATAGCAGCCGTTGAAAGTCACTGTACACTCGCATGCGGGTTTGCGGCCGATGACCGCGGCCATCGGCCGCGACAGACAAACGGTGTGCAAACAGTTTCAACGGCTACTATATGTCTTCAAGCTCCTCGGCGTCGAGTTCGCCTTCGAGCTCATCGACGATCTCGTCGGCATCGACGTCCGCGTCCGCGAGCGCCTCTTCGACATCGCCGCCGCCCATGCCGCCCATTCCGCCCATCATCCCGCCGAGACCGCCCATCATCCCCCCGCCGTCGATGGTCTCTTGGATGATGACGCGATCGAGATCGAGCCGGTCCATCAGGTCCTGGGCAATCTGTTGTTTCTGGAACATCCACTGCTGGTTCATTGTTAGCTGAGGGGTTGCCTCGATATAGAGCGTCTCCTTCTCGACGACCTCGATTTCGGTTTCCGGTTCGGCGTCCGCGTCTTCGTCGTCATCGGGAGCTTCTTCGCCCTCCTCGGGTTCGACGAGCGTCTCCTCTTCTACCTCGTCGGTTTCGACCCACATCTCGAGGTCGGCGTCGACGAACATCGAGAGCATGCCCTTCGCGCGATCGACGCGGTCTTCGATCTCTTCTACGATCTCGTACTCGTACTCGACATCCTCGCCCGCCAGTGGGTGATTGAAATCGACGCGTGCGCGCCCACCGATGACGGTCTCGACGTGTCCATGCTGTCCTTCGATATCGACGTGTGCGCCGGGATAGCGGTCGTCCTCGTCGAGTTTGTCGGAGCTAACAGTACGAACTTCATCGGCG
>JADFQH010000158.1 GCA_022561895.1 Methanobacteriota archaeon
ACCGAGTTAATATGGCGTGATGCGCTACCGATGAGTGAGTGAGCATGGAGTACACGAGGGAGTTGGGACGAAGAGCCGCGCTGGGACTCGTTGTACTGGGGCTGTTCGTCATCGCGGCCTACGTCATCGAGGCGTTCATCGCCGTCGTCGTGTTCGCGGTCTTTCTGTACTACTCGGTGCGACCGATCCACCGATTTCTTCGTCGGTTCGGCATTCCCCAACGTCTGCGAGCGTTTCTCGCAATCGTTCTGTTCGGAGTCCCGTTCCTTATCCTGCTCGTATACACGATAGCAATCATCGTTATCGAAGCACAGGCGCTCATCGAAACCTACGGTCTCTACGAGCAGCTCCCCACCCAAGGGATCGAGGAACTCGACGTCGGCGCTCTCGATACCGACACCTTACAGGAGACCGTTGCTGGTGCGGGCGCACAGGGATCGATCATCGCCGCCCTCGCCAGCTTCTCCGGGGCGCTCAGCCTCGTTGGTAGCGCGTTTGTCCAGCTATTGATCCTCGTGGTGCTCACCTACTACATGCTCGTCGATGGGCCACGACTGCGTGCGTGGCTCCTCTCCAATTTCGATGACACCGGAATCATTCGCCACTACTTCGACGAGGTCGATCCCGAACTCTCGATGACGCTGTTCGGGAATATCGTCAACGTCTTCGTCACCGCGATCGTCGGCGTCATCGTCTTTTTCACCTACAACATCTTCGCGCCCGAAACCGTTCAGATACCGTTTCCCAGTCTGCTCGGCGCGCTTGCGGGTATCGGAAGCCTCATCCCCGTCATCGGGATCAAACTCGTCTACATCCCCGTCGGGATCGGACTTGCGGCCGTCGCGGTCGCCGCAGGCCAGACCGCTCTCTTACTCTACGTCGGGATCTTCTTCGTCGTCGCGGGGATCTTCGTCGACTTCATTCCCGATTTCTTCATCCGTGCACTGATCAGCGGCGACAACACCCACACCGGGATGTTGCTCGTGAGCTACATCGTCGGCCCCACCGTGTTCGGCTTCTACGGACTGTTCTTGCTTCCGATCCTCCTCATCCTCTTCATCAACGCCACGCATATCCTTCTGCCGTACATTCTCTGGGGTGAGCAGACCCCGGCCCACCAGACGACGCTCGGGGAGTTCGGCGGCCCGGAACAGCAGCCGCCACCGGCGGCCGAGCGCACGACGGAGACGACGGCCGTCGTCGATCCCTCCGAGGCCACCGACGACTGACCCGACGATCGCTCTCGTAACGCTCGTAACACATCAGATATCCGGTAGGATGCGCCAAGCGCATCAAGCGGTCCGGAGAGTGCCACTGAGCTAGTATGGTTCAGTCGGTCGTACCGGTCTCCGCGTGTTGGTGTGGGTACTGTTCTTCCGTAACGAACGCATTCTCGTCACATGCCCCACAGCGCGGCGGCGGCTCGTAATGGTGGCTGCCGTCGACGTGTTCGACGATCCCGGCGCTCATGATCAAGCAGTTCGTACAGACGTAGCGTTCGGGCATCTCGGGTGCGTGTGCCATGTGACACTGTACGGAGGAGAACGGCTTAGCTACCGTTGTAGGGTTACCGACAGGTTGACGGCTACTTTGTCGGTCGAGTGTGATAGCGACCGAATCGGCAGTAGTGGCATAATATATTTATAATATTACTGATAATATTTCGGTATGGTCGAGCGCAGGTCGCAAAACTTCTGTTCTCAGGGCGGGGTAGGCCTCCGGACCGGGGATGCGTACTGCTCGCAGTGCGGTGCGGTCGTCGGCGGGCCCCAGACACGCTATGGCACACACGAGGAGAGCCGACGCGAACTGGATCGGCGGGTAGACGAACTACTGGCCAAAGGCTGGGAGATCGACTACGAGGGCGACGACCGAACGATACTCGTCGATCGTGGGATCGGCTCGATCGGGATTCACGTTCTTTTCCTACTGTTTACCGGCGGGATCGGCAACCTTCTCTATGGGTGGTACAGCTACTCGATGAACGCCGACCGGATCGAACTCCGCGCAGACGGGACACGGCGATGGTTGAATCACGAAAAGAACGCCGGAACCACGGAGGCAGATCGGGTCGCGATGGACTGGGCGTTCAGTCTCCTCGTCTCGGTGTCCCTGCTCTTTCTCGGCGTCGCGCTTTCGCTTTCGGGAGCGTCGGTGACGTCGGCCGCGGTCGGGCTGATCTGTCTGGCCGGAGCCGTTTTTGTCCTGCCACCAACCCGACGCCGCCTCGCTGCTCGCCGGTCGGTCGGCACGTTCGGCCGAGTCAGAGAAACCGACGAGCGAGTCATAGAGAAACCGGAAACACCGTGTGTATCCTGTGCGGCACCCGTCCAACAGGGCGTCGAACGGCGCTACGGAGAACGAACCTACGTTGCTGGAATCGCGATTCGTACCCACGAACACGGTCGAAACGCCTACTGTCGGGACTGTGCGAGCGGCGAGTCGTTCGATCGAAACGAAACTACCGAGTCCGCCACCGAAAACGAGCTCGCTTAGATTACGTCCATCTCACCCAGTCGCTCGGGGAGATAGGTGTCAGTAACGAAATCCAATCCTCGAGAGGCGAGCGCCTGCTGCTCTGCTTTCTTCTCGATCTCCAACTGAAGATTGATCTGCTCTCTCCAGTACTCCGTCTGGAATCGGGGATCCTCGAGTTCGTTCTTCAGGGCGTTGATGTCCGAATCGGAGAGCGGATCAGTGGGAAGGTCGTACTCGACGATATCCTCGGGCTGGATGCCGATGAACGCAGCCTGTGGCGTCGCGAGATACTCCGAGAGGTGTGCGGATTTGATCGAGCCGTAGGCAACGGACCCATAAATCCGATACGACCACGGGTCACAGTCGGTGAAAACCGTCACGGGGAGGTCGAGTTCGTCGTGCAGCCGTTTGGTGATCCGGCGGGTCGCACGCGCGGGCTGGCCCTTTAAGTGGACGACGATCACGTTGTAATCGGTATCGAAGCCGTTTTCGACTAATCGATCGCGCATCCCACCGGTCTCGACACAGAGGACGAAATCCGCGTCGTGATCCAGAAATTCGATGGTGTCGGGATTATTCGGAATCTGATAGCCGCCCTCGCCTACGTCCTCCTGACAGTGGATGACCCGATCGCCTCTGCGAGTCTGTTCGCGCAGTTCGAGCGGTCCCATCAGGGTCGCGCCCGACTCCTCGGGGCGCATGTGGAAGTCCTCGCGCGTAACGGAAGAGACGATTTCGAGATCCTCGATCAGCTGGTTCGACTCGTCCTGATCGGAAAAATGCGCCTCCTTGTTGTCCCAGCTTTCCGAAAGGTAGTAGAGTTCACGCAGCGTCGAAGAGCGGTCCGCTCCCAACTGGTCGGCGAGAAACTCGATCGTGTAGATCGCCTTCAGTAGTTTGCGCGCCCCGCGAACGGAGTTTGCAGAGCGGGTGCTCGTCCGGTCGCCGTAGACCCAGACCTGACTACTCTCGTCGTACTCGATGTTGCTTTTCGTTCGCGTCGGAAGATGCATCTCGGGAATGTCACCCCCCGCGAACTGATCGTAGAACTCCGCGGCGAGTTCGATCAGCTGTTCGCGTGCGTCGTCTGTGTCCGTGCTCATTTTTCGACCGTCAGTTTCGCCGTCTCGACCCCACTTACGTCGAGGTCGAACGTTGCCTCACTATCCACGCTGTACTCCAACGCGGCCGTCTCCCCGCCCGGAATCGTCGGGGACCACTTGACGAACCACTCGCCGTCCATCTCGATGACCGTCCCCTCGGAAAGGTCGCTCGGCTCCGCGGAGACGATATCCGTAACGTCGAGATCCTCGGAGCGACTCGAATGGTTTTCGACCACCAGCTTCACCGAGCCGTTCTCGCTCACGCGCGAGACCTGTACGTTGTTCATGATCCGGGCGAGCGCCGCGTCGATGTTCGGCGGCTCTCGACCTGTGACGTCCGCCACCTTCGTCGCCATCTCGGGCAGGATCGTCGCGAGCACGTCCTGTTTTTTCCGTCTCTTTGCGGCCGAGCGCTGCTTGTTCAGGTAGGATTTGAGTTCGCGGGCCGCCTCCCGAATGGCGAGTTCGATCTCGTCTTCGATGGCAGGGACGTTCGCGATCGCGTCCTTTGACTCGCTCGTAAAGGGGACGTTCGTCGAGGCGACGTGGACCATCACGACTGCTGGTCCGTTGGGAAGCCCGCTGTCGCCGGGCTGATCCAAGCCGTAATTTCGCCAGCCGATCCGCTTTACCACGTCGGTGGTCGCACACGCCCCGCGCTGGTAGACCAGCGGTACTCGATTGGCGAAGCGCATCACGTCGATGCTCCCCTCGGCGGGGATCTCCCCACCGTAAGCGATGCCAGCCTCGACGATGAACGGATCGCCGCCGTGGACCTCGGCGTCGCGCGTTGCCGCCGCATAAAAGTCGGCGTCGAACTCCTTTTTGAGCCCTGCTTCCACGAGTTCGTCGGTGATGGGCGCGAGACAGTCAGTTGGCGGCGCAATGATGTCCGTCTCGCGCATCGCCGCGACGAGATCTCGGGTGGTGTTGCGGTCGTCCGCGACCTCACGAGCCAGCGGCACGTCGTCGGGGACCGTCTTCATCGTCGCCCAGAACTCGGTAACGATGTTCTCACGGGCGGTTTCGCCTACCGAAACGTCGTCGCGTTCTTGGGTCATATCCGCACCACGGGCGACGTACTGTTCGAGTTCCGCGCGAGTCAACCGGTTCCTATCGTCATCGAACTTCGCGGCGATTCGCTGAGAGAGCGCCTCGATCGTCGCCTCGTCCTTGCGTGTGCTTGTTGCATCATCGACAAGTCGATAACAGTCGGCGTCCTTGTTCTCGGTGATCGCAGCCCACGCCGCCTCGACGGCGTTTTCTTGAACTGCGTCGCCGAACGTACCGTGATCCTCACTGATCTCATCGGCAACCTCGCCGGCGATCTCACGTAGCTCGTGATGGGCCAGCCGGTCGCGGGCCGCCACCCGCTCTGCGATCTCGCCTGCGAACGCTTCAGTGGCTTCCTTGCTCTTGTTTGCGGTCGCCTCACTCACTGCCTGTTCAACGTCTGCTTCGTCCTGTGGCTGTGGCGGCTGCCATGCCATCTCGCGGCCAAAGTTACGATCCCGGAAGTTGTCGAGGACTTTTTCGGCCGTCTTCTTGCCGACGCGGGTGAACTCCTCCCGTAAGAAGCCCGAAAGCGAGTGCGAGTCGGTCGCGCCGAGCATCTTGATGACCGTTCCCAGCTCCACCCCATGGGGATGGGGGCGGATCTCCTCGGTTTCTGCGGGCAGCTGGTCGGTCGCGCGTTCTGCCTTGAACGAGCCGGACGGCTCGTGCAGCTCGATCCTTGCGTGGGGGTTCACGACGGCAGTGTGTTTGATGTAGTCGGTGAGCTGGCCGCGGGCGCGCATGTTCGCCTCCATCTCGAGTTCGATTCTCGTTCCGTGTGGGCGATCCCACGAGGTCGTCTTTTCCGTACTTATTTCGGGCTCGTTCGTATCGGTATCGATGATCAGCTCGAAATACTCGGCATCGGCGGATCCCTGCGTTCGGGAGGTGATCTTCGCGGGCTTTCCCGAAGTAAGCTGGCTGTAGAGCACCGCCGCAGAGATTCCGATACCCTGTTGACCGCGGGACTGCTCACGAGCGTGAAACCGCGAGCCATACAGCAGCTTCCCGAAAACTTTCGGAATCTGTTCTTTGGTGATACCTGGTCCGTTGTCCTCGACGACGAGGCGATAGTAGTTGCCGACCTCCTCGATCTCGACGTAGATATCGGGGAGGATACCGGCCTCCTCGGTCGCATCGAGTGCGTTGTCGACGGCCTCCTTGACAGCGGTGACCAGTCCTCGGGCCCCGCTGTCGAACCCGAGCATATGCTTGTTCTTTTCGAAGAACTCGGCGATGGAGATCTCTCGCTGGTTGGCTGCCAGCTCGTCTGCGATCCCCGGCTCGTCGCCGAGCGTCGACTGAAGCGACGTCATTCGTACCCCTCTCTATCGGGGCGGAACGTAAAACCCGTGCGGTAGCTCGGTGAAAGTGGAACTGAACATCTCAGACCGCAAGGGCAGTATCGACGAACAGCATGATCGCGAAGCCCGCAAGAAATGTCAAGGTTGCTTCATCGGCGTAGCCGTGGCCGTGGCTCTGGGGGATCATCTCCCGGAAGATGACGGCGATCATCGTCCCCGCGGCGAAGCCCGCCGCGACGGGAAACAGCTGGCTGACGAGCGAGACGAGCGCGAAGCCCGCGATTGCGGCGATGGGTTCGGGAACCCCCTCCAGTTCAAAAATAATACGTCCCGGCCGCACCACCGCGACCCAGAATTCCGGGGCTCCCTTACCTTTACCCATCCGGGTTTCAGCGGGCTTTTTTGACACGGGCTTATCCGGGAACACCCGGATCCAGATTTTTCCACTACGCTTGACATGTCGGGTCATGGATATACGGGCCGCCTCAATCTGTCGGGCCGTCATCCAACACCCTTCCAAGGCTTTTAATGCATACTGCCCAAAACTGATCGTGCAACCCCGTTGCGCTTTTCCGCGAAACCGGCCACGCTGTTGCTTGCGCCATTTGGTACGTTTTGGCATTAACATGCCGAAGACTCCTTATCCCCGTGCTTGCGCCGCTTTCGGTGCAATCACTTCCCCTTTAAAAATCCACACCTTGACCCCAATGGCCCCGTATGTCGTGCGGGCCGTCACTCGGGCGAAATCAATATCGGCCCGGAGCGTGGACAGAGGCAGACGACCTTCTTTATATTGCTCCCGACGGGCCATTTCCGAGCCGCCCAACCGACCAGCGACTCTGATG
>JADFQH010000159.1:0-3903 GCA_022561895.1 Methanobacteriota archaeon
GGTGTTTCACGTGTGGTAGCGTCGTCGGCGAGCACTGGGAGTCTTTCACGACCCGAGTCGACGAGGGCGAGGACCCCGCCGAGGTGCTCGACGATCTCGGCGTCTCGCGACACTGCTGTCGGCGGATGCTCGTCTCGCATACCGACCTCGTTGACGTAGTGGCTCCCTATCAATGACGACACAGTTCAGCCGATACGAAAAAGCCCGAATCCTCGGCGCGCGAGCGCTGCAAGTCTCCTACGGCGCGCCCGTGCTGATCGAAACCGATCAATCGGAGCCGATCCTGATCGCCGCTGAGGAGTACGACGCGGGGGCGCTTCCGTTCACTGTGGGACGGGGTGGGAAATGACGCTGATCGCGGAGGTCAGACTCAGACGAGTGCTCGATTCGAGAGCGAACCCTACTGTTGAGGCCGACGTGCTGACCGAGAGCGGTGGGTTCGGTCGCGCGGCGGCCCCGAGCGGTGCGAGTACGGGCGAGCACGAGGCGATCGAATTAGCACCTGAAGAAGCGATCGCCGCAGCGCGCGAACGCGCAGTGCCGCGGCTCGTCGGCGAGGTGTACGCGGGCGATCAGCGGTCGGTCGACACCGCGCTGCACGCGGCGGACGGCACCGACGACTTCTCCGAGATCGGCGCAAACAGCGCCGTCGCAATCAGCATGGCCGCGGCGAAAGCCGCTGGGGACATGCTCGGTGCGCCGCTGTACCAGCATTTGGGAGGAGCATTTAGAGGAGAAAACTTCCCGATTCCATTAGGTAATGTCATCGGCGGTGGCGAACACGCCGCCGATGCGACCGACATCCAGGAGTTCCTTTCCGCACCCGTCGGCGCTCCTAGCGTTGCTGATGCGGTGTTTGCGAACGCCGCGGTCCACAGCGAGATCCACGATATCTTAGGAGAGCGTGGGATTCCGGCAGGCAAAGGCGACGAAGGCGCGTGGGCACCGTCGATCGACGACGAGGAAGCCTTCGAGATCGTGGCCGAAGCGACCGAGACTATAAGTAAAGAAGTCGGCTTCGAGATCGGATTTGGGCTGGATGTGGCCGCCGCGGAGATGTTCGCCGAGGGCGAGTACCGATACTCGGATCGCACCCGATCGACCGACGAGCAGATCGAGTATATTACGGATCTCGTAAACGAGTACGACCTCGTCTACGTCGAGGACCCGCTCGATGAGAACGATTTCGAGGGGTTCGCTGGTCTCACTGAACAAGTTGGCGAGCAGACGCTGATCTGTGGCGACGACCTCTTCGTGACGAACACCGAGCGACTTTCCCAAGGACTCGACGAGGGCGCTGCCAACTCGATCCTGATCAAGCCAAACCAGATCGGAACCTTGACTGATGCCTTCGACGCGGTCGAACTCGCCGCGCGAAACGGGTTCGATACCGTTATCTCGCACCGATCGGGCGAGACGGAGGATACGACGATTGCACACCTCGCCGTTGCGACCGACGCCCCCTTTATCAAGACGGGCGCGGCCGGTGGCGAGCGAACCGCCAAACTCAACGAACTCATCCGCATCGCGGAGGACGCATTATGAGCAACGAACCAGACCAAGACGGGCTCGAGGCGGCCGAAGAGGAGATCGACGAGGAACCCGACGCCGGAGGGGCCGGCTCGGAACCCGATGTCGATCCCGACGAGGACGTCAGAGCCGAAACCGAGGAACCGAGCGCCGACGCCGACGAGGCCGAGGCCGAATCAGAACCAACCGAAGCGGACGAAGCAGGTACAGAAGAACCCGCAGGACCACCGCTCGACGACGACGTGATGCCCGACGAGGAGGCCGATCTCCTCATCCCTGTCGAGGAGTACTTAGGTGCTGGTGCCCACATCGGGACCCAGCAGAAGACGAAGGACATGGAGCGCTTCATCCACCGCGTGCGCACGGACGGGCTGTACGTGCTGGATATCAGTAAGACCGACGAGCGCATCCGCACCGCCGCGGACTTCCTCTCGAACTACGATCCCGAGCAGGTTCTCGTGACGTCTTCGCGCCAATATGGGAGATTTCCGGCCGAGAAGTTCGCAGAAACCATCGGCGCGCGCGCCCGTACAGGACGATTCATTCCGGGAACGCTCACGAACCCCAAGTACGAGGGGTATATCGAGCCTGATGTCGTGGTCGTCACCGACCCCATCGGAGATGCACAGGCAGTCACGGAGGCAATTACGGTAGGAATTCCCGTGATTGCGATGTGTGACTCGAATAACTCGACGAGCAACGTCGATCTCGTGATCCCGACGAACAACAAGGGTCGAAAAGCCCTCTCAGTCGTGTACTGGCTGCTCGCAAATGAGACGCTGGACCGCCGCGGAGCGGATACGGTCTACGCGCTCGACGATTTCGAGAGCGGGATTTAGACGCACGTTCTGATTCGGAGTTACGTCTGACTCGGTAGAATTCTACCGTTCGCCACCTGCGGGCTATAGGGATTATCGTAGAGACTCATCGAGTTCCCGTCTACTAACCGACCGACGTAGACCGTGCGAGTGCAAGAAACGATCCGGCTGCCTACGATAATCCTTATAGGAGCGGTGCGGCCGTACCGCCCGTTGTTCGGTGCAAAAATAAGCGGCCAGTACCATTTTTATATTGCTGTCATTTCTACCGGTATGAACCGTCGTCGCGATGTGAGCACTCGGTTCGTTGGTCGCCGTATCGGAGTTGTTTTCGGGGTTCTTATCGCCATCCCGCTCAGTCTCGCGCTCGTGGAAATATACTGTCGGCTGTACGTACCGAAACACCGCCAGCAACACGGAGCCGAGCGACCGGCGGTGCCAGCCAGCTTGGCACAAACTATCTCAAAAGAGTGACAGCCGACAGTATACTCCTCGCCGGTCGGATTCCCGAGTCGGTGATCGTGACACTGGAACTGCCCTATTTGCTATTGGTCTATCTTCCGGTCGCGATCATCGGCGCGTTCGTGTTCGAACCGCTTGGGGCTTCAAGACTACTCGAGGACGTGCCGTTTGCCGGAGAGTTCGCGCTTCTGATCGCATTATTCGGTTTCTATTACCTTCTTACGGTTTTTCTCCTCAACCTATTCACGCTCGTTCGGGAGATCATCCAAAACGTATAGCGGCTGATTCGGATACGGAACTGGCTGGCCAACCGAACTCATTGGTGCTGAACAGTTTTGAGGCCGACAGTCCAATTCGAGGTATGGACGGCAAACGAGTGCTCGTCACCGGCGGGGCGGGGTTTATCGGTTCGAATCTTGCAAATTATTTGGCATCGGCCAACGAGGTGATCGCCATCGACGACTGCTCGTTGGGAACACCCGAGAACCTCGATTCCACGGTCGAGTTCCGCGAGACGGACGTTCTCGATTGGGATCTGCCGACCGATGTCGATGTCGTCTTTCATTTCGCTGCGCTTTCGTCCTACGGGATGCATGAATCGGATCCGGTGCGGGGAACGCGCGTCAACGTCGAGGGGTTCGTTAACGTCGTGGAGCAAGCTCGCAAAGCGGGGTGTGAGACCGTCGTGTACGCCTCGACATCCTCCGTCTACGGTAGCCAAACCGAACCCTCCCCGGAGTCGCTGGACGTGTGCGCAAGCACGAGCTACGAGGCGTCGAAGCTCGCACGCGAGCGGTACGCGGAGTCGTTTTCGAACCAGTACGGAATGAATATAGCGGGGATGCGGCTCTTTTCGGTCTATCAGGGCTACGGCGGGCGCGAGGGTCACAAAGACCAGTACGCGAACGTGATCGCACAGTTCGCGGACGACGTTGCGAGCGGGAGCGCTCCAGTGGTGTACGGCGACGGCTCTCAAACGAGGGACTTCACACACGTCGAGGACGTGGTTTGCGGGTTGGAACTCGCGGCGGAGCACGAGCTTTCGGGCGTCTACAACCTCGGAACCGGAAATAACCACGACTTCAACGCGGTC
>JADFQH010000159.1:3913-6778 GCA_022561895.1 Methanobacteriota archaeon
CGGTCATCAAACGAATCAACGAGGTGCTCGGGACGGAAATCGAACCCGAATACGTCGAAAATCCGATCCCCGAGTCGGCCTACGTCCACGATACGTGTAGCGAGTCCGCGAAGATACGGAAAGAAACAGGCTGGCGTCCACGAATCGAGCTTCGGGAGGGGATTCGACGTGTTTGTCGCCCGTACCTTGCAGGGACATCCTGAAATCAAGCTATACACGTTGTATCGGGGTTATCTCACGTTCGAGACTGACGGCCGTGAAACGAGCGTCGGCAGGCCGTCTTCGAGCGAGATCATCGGCTCGTAACCAAGTTGTCTGTGCGCTTTTTCGATGTTCCCACAGCTTTCATCGATATCGCCGTCCCGGCCGGTAGTGTGGACGATCTCCGAATCCGAGTTCGTAACGCGCTTTACCATCCGTGCAAGCGCCTCGATCGTGACCGGCCTGCCGGTGGCGATGTTGTACGCCTCGCCGACGTTTTTCGTACTCATCGCGAGCAGATTCGCCCGAACGACATCGGAGACGTGGACGAAATCCCGCGTCTGAGAGCCATCGCCGTGGATCGTGATCGGGTCGCTGTTTCGAGCTTGCCCGAGGAAGACGCTGATAACGCCGCTGTAATCACCGGCCGTCTGTCGCGGGCCGTAGATGTTGAAGTATCTGAGCGCGACGGTCGGCAGGCCGTAGAGATCGTTGTACACCCGCGCGTACTGATCGACACTCAGCTTCTCGATGCCGTAGGGTGATTCGGGCGATTTCGATGCGGTTTCGGAAATCGGAACTTCTTCGGGCTGGCCGTAGATCGCCGCACTCGATGCAAGCACACAGCGTGCGTCGTGTTTTCGAGCCGCTTCCAGAAGCGAGAGCGTTGCGTCGACGTTGATCGCGTGGCTCGCTGTGGGGTTCGAGATCGAACGATCGACGCTGACGCTTGCGGCTTGGTGAAAGACCACCTCTGCGTCCCGAACCAGCTTATCGAGACGGCGTTCATCGCGGATATCCCCCTTGACGACCTCTGTGGACGGGTGGAGATTCTTCCGAGACCCACTCGAGAAGTTATCGAGCACCGAAACGGTGTGGTCGGCTGTGAGGGCGTCGGTCAGGTGGCTTCCGACGAACCCCGCCCCGCCGGTAATTAGCACGTTCACGGTCAATCCGCACCGTCAGCGAGTATGTATCTACTCACCCTTGACATTTTTGTGAAAAAATCGGCGAGAAAAAAGCTGAACCTGTACGTATAAACCGTATCGCCGGTCACGTTCTCCTATGACTACTGCAAGCGCGCCGGGGAAGGTGTATCTCTTCGGCGAACACGCCGTTGTCTACGGCGAGCCTGCCGTTCCGTGTGCGATCTCGCGTCGGGCGCGGGTCACCGCAGAACGTCGTGAGGACGGTCGTCTTCGGGTTCACGCCGAGGATCTCTCGCTGGATGGTTTCACCGTCGAGTACAGTGGCGAGACGGATACACCGCCCGACGTGGACGTTTCGCCCGATCTCGTCCAGGCGGCGATGGGCTACGTCGATGCGGCGATCTCTCAGGCCCGCGAGGCCGCAGGCACACCCGAGGCGGGCTTCGACGTGACCGTCGAAAGCGAGATCCCGCTGGGAGCGGGTCTCGGCTCCTCGGCGGCGGTGGTCGTCGCCGGGATCGATGCTGCAACCCGCGAGTTGGGCGTCGAGTTGAGCACGGAAGAGATCGCAACGCGGGCGTACAGAGCCGAGTACGAGGTCCAAGACGGACAGGCCTCGCGTGCGGATACGTTCTGTTCTGCCACTGGCGGAGCCGTCCGAGTCGAAGGCGAGGACTGCCGGTCGATCGAGTCCCCCGATCTGCCGTTCGTCATCGGGTTCGACGGCGGCGCGGGAAACACCGGCGAGCTCGTTTCGGGCGTTCGCGAGCTGCGCGAACGCTACCCCTTCGCGGCGAGCACGGTGAACACGATCGGCGACATCGTTCGGCAGGGCGAGCGCGCGCTCGGTGAGGAAAACATCGAGGAGATCGGGACGCTGATGGACTTCAATCACGGACTGCTGTCGGCGCTTGGGGTCTCCTCGCGCTCGCTTGATCGGATGGTCTGGGCGGCGCGCGACGCGGGCGCGCACGGTGCAAAACTGACCGGGGCGGGCGGCGGCGGCTGCATCGTCGCGCTCGACTCCACCGAGGAAACCGAGACCGCACTTCGCTTTACGCCGGGCTGTGAGGAGGGATTTCGCGCCGAACTCGACGACGAGGGGGTGCGAATAGAGCAATGACCACCGTCCTAAAGCTCGGCGGATCAGTGATCACCGAGAAAAGCCGTGTCGAGACGGTCAACGAGGAACGACTCGCGGAGCTCGCGAGCGCGCTTGCTGGTCACGAGGGTCTAGTGATCGTCCACGGTGCGGGGAGCTTCGGGCATCATCACGCGGCAAAGCACGGCGTTTCAGTCACTGAGGGAACCCACGACGCCGAGGCGGTTCGGGAGATCCACGCCTCGATGGAGCGGTTGAACGAGAACGTAATAGAGGCGCTCGCAAGCGAGGAGATTTCTGCAGTGTCAGTAGCGCCGTTTTCGGTCGGCCATCGGGATCGGGAGGGGGATCTCCAGTTCCCGCTCGGACAGATCGAAACGATGCTCGGTGAGGGGTTCGTTCCGGTGCTCTACGGCGACGTGATCAGCCATCGAGGAAAGGGCGCGACGATCATCAGCGGCGACGAGCTGGTGGTCACACTCGCGGGAGAACTGAACGCCGACCGTGTCGGTCTTTGTTCGACAGTGGACGGCGTGCTCGATGACGCGGGCGAGGTGATCCCCCGAATCGCGAGTTACGACGACGTTGCAGCATCTCTCGGCGAGAGCGACGCGACCGACGTAACGGGGGGGA
>JADFQH010000160.1 GCA_022561895.1 Methanobacteriota archaeon
TGGTCGAGGCGGTTGAGGGATTGGGTAAGGCCCTGCGTGATCACGCGCAGCGAGTCACCGTTGTCGCCGGTGAAGGCGTTGAGGTTGTCCGTGAGTTCGGCCACGCCGTCGAGCACACCGGAGAGCCGGTCCTGTTCGGCGCGCAAGAGGTCGTTGAGAGCCACGGCGCTGCCCTGGACGGCCACGAGGGTCTGCCGCAGTTCGTCTTGCGAGCCGGCCATCAGGGTGCGCGCGGCGCCGAGTGTCGCGGTTACCCCCGTCAGCATACTATCGACCTGATTAGCGATCGGTGCGCCGAGCACGTCGGAGAGCACGCCCATGCCGGTTTCCTCCCTGCGGGGAATGGTATCGCCCTCTTGATAGAACGTCGTATCGGCGCCAAGCGTAATAGCCATGCGGACCACGCCCAACGCCCCCACGCCGCCGATGGACGTCGTAGATCCGTGAGGCAGGACGATGTCGCGATCGAGGTGAAAGCGCACGCGCGCGACATTGTCGACGGGTAACAGTCTGACTACATCGACGGCCCCTACCACGACGCCGTTGATGCGCACGGCGTTGCCCGAGACCAGCCCGCCGGCATCGTCAAAGGTCGTGAAAAATTCGGTGGTGCCTTTGAAGAACGGGAGGTCCTGGAGATAGCGGAAACCAATGTAGAAGATGAGTGTCGTCAGGACCAGCGCGATGCCGACTTTAAGTTCGTTGCTGTATTTCACGGGTTTGGGGCGCGAGGTTAGGAGGATGCTCGGGCGGTAGACGGTAGCGCCGACTCGCCGATAGCGTATTCGTTGGCCTTGACGAAGGCCCGCAGCTTGGCATCGTCGGATCGATGCATCTCGGCGATGGTGCCGACCCAGTGTATCCGCATGGCGTGCAGAAAGGCAGCGCGGTCGGCGATTTTGAGTACGGAATGCATGTCGTGACTGATGACGATGCTCGTCACGTTGAGTTGGTCCGCCAGGTTTTTAATCAGGTCGTTGATGGTGTTCGAGGTCTCGGGGTCGAGGCCGCTGGTGGGCTCGTCGTAGATGATGTAGCGGGGGCGTAGCGAGATGGCCCGCGCCAGCGCCACACGCTTTTTCATCCCGCCCGAGAGTTCCGAGGGTTTCTTCGGCCCGACGCCGGAAAGGTTCACCACGTCCAGGCAATGTTCCACCTCTTTGCGGATCTCGGCGTCGGTATCGTTGGTGAAGGTGCGCAGCGGGAAAGCCACGTTTTCGAAGGTATTCATCGAGTCGAAGAGCGCCCCGCCCTGAAACAGCACCCCGAACTGCCGCCGCACCTGGCGCAACTCGCGGTAGGAAATCTCATTGATATCGATGCCGTCGACCAGCACGCGCCCTCGATCCGGCTTGAGCAACCCGATGATGTGTTTCATCAACACACTCTTGCCCGACCCCGAGCGGCCGATGATCGCCAGCGTCTGGCCTTCGGGAATCTCCAGGGACACGTCGCGGAGCACCGTCTTTTCGGCGAAGCTCTTATCGATATGTTCGATTTGGATCATTAGAGCAGGAGGATCGCCAGGCCGAGGTCGGCAATGAGGAGGTAGACGCAACTCATGACGGCGGCCTGCGTGGTGCTGCGCCCGACGCCCTCGGCCCCGCCTTCGGTAAAATAACCCATGTAGCACGAAATCGACGTGATGACGAAGCCGAAGACGAGCGACTTGATCAAGCCGAAGAACGGGTCGAAGGGCTGGAAGTAGTTGCGCGCGCCCTGCACAAACTCGCCGATGGGCACCAGGCCGCTGAATTCGGCCACGAGCAGCCCGGCCCCGATGCCGACAAACGTAGCCGTCACATAGAGCACGGGGAACATCAGCACGCCGGCCAGCACCCGAGGCACAATTAAGTAGCCGACCGAGTTGAGGCCCATCGCTTCTAAGGCGTCGATCTGTTCGGTCACGCGCATCGTGCCCAGCTCGGCGGCAATCCGCGCGCCGACGCGCCCGGCCAGGATGAATCCCGTGATGACGGCGCCCAACTCCATAATCATCGACGGCACGACAATCGCGCCGATGGTCGATCGAGGGATCAGCGGGCTCGTCATCTGGTAGGCCGTCTGGACCGTCGTCACGGCGCCTGAAAAGGCGGCCGCCATCACCACAATCGGAAGCGAATCGATCCCGACGCGCACCATCTGGATGAAGAGGTTTCGGCGGTAGAGGCCGAACTCGCCCAACGAGGTAAAGGCCTTGGTTAGCAGCAGGACGTACTGGCCCAGGCTGAAAAACGGCTTCGTCAGTCTCAGTTGCAGCGATGGCATCCGTCGTTACGAACAGGGTGATAGCGGTATGGGTGAACCCCTCAAGGTCAACGGACGACCGGATCCTTGAGATGTGGGGGCGAATCGAAGTAAAGCCTAATGATTGTAATCCCGGTATGTTTCCTCCAAGAGACCGTATGACGGCCTGCTGTCAGCACTTTCTGTTATATTGTTTGGGTACGAATAGGTCCCCATTTTGGATTTTGGATTGATCTCTCGGGGCACCCCATCCAAAATCCCCCATCCAAAATTCGTCATCCCTTGTTTGGATGGGATGAATCTGGTTTTCCCGCTATAAACAAAAAAACGCTGATGGCGAAGACAAAGACCCGGTACGTATGCCAGGTGTGCGCCACGGCCTCGCCGAAGTGGCTGGGCCGGTGCCCCAGCTGCGGCGAGTGGAATACCCTGGTGGAGGAGACGGTGGCCCCGCGCACGCCGGTCAAGGCGCGCGTCTCGTCGATGCATCGGCAGGGCGGCGCGGCCGGCACGCCGCCGCAACCCCTGGCCGCCATCGAACTCGGCGAGGAGACGCGCCTGTTGACGGGCGTGGCCGAGTTCGACCGCGTCATGGGCGGCGGCATCATGCACGGCTCGATGACGCTCGTCGCCGCCAGCTTGAGCGGGCACTCCGATGCCGAATGGGCGCGCGCAGCGAGCGAGTACGTCGACTGTGCGATCCTCGGCGGGATCGCGCTCGACGCGCCCTCACGCGAAGCCGCCACAGCGATGGCCGCCGACCGGGACCGCGAGGAGTTTCTGCCCGCCGATCCCCTTGCGTTCATCGATGCGGAGCTGACGGCGCTTTCTGGTCTCGATCTCGAAACGGGATTCAACGTCCGAAGCACGTCGACAGAGCCGATTCGAGCGGTCGGGGAGAGCTGTCGTGAACACGGCGCGATCTGCGAGATCAACGCCCACTGCCGACAGGACGAACTCTGTCGAGTCGGCTGCGGGGAGGCGCTCCTCTCCGACACTGAACGGCTATGCGAGCAGGTCGAAGCAGCCGCAGAAACGGGCACGCGGGTAAGCGTGAAGGTCCGCGCGGAGGTTCCGGGGGTCGATCTCGTGGCGACGGCGCGGGCGATCGAGAACGCGGGCGCGGGGATCATCCACGTCGACGCAATGGACACGGAAAGCGTGATTCAGGGGGTGAGCGAGGTGAGTGATCTAACTGTGATCGCGAACAACGAGGTCAGAGACCGAGAGAGTGTACGGGAGTATTTCGAGTACGGCGCGGATGCGGTGAGCGTCGGGCGACCGAGCGACGACCCGCGGGTGCTCGCGCGAGTGAAAAAGGCTGTTTCCGAGTGGGAACAACGGGAGGCATACGTATGAAAACGCCGGCTGAAAACGCCCAGTTTGCCCTGCTACTCGAAGTGGCGGGAACGCCGAAACCGGGCAACGTCGATCGCGTGCGTGACCTCCCCGATCTGCGATTCGAGGAGTTTCTCTCGGGTGCGGTCGGCGCGAGTGCGGGGCTGCGCGCGGCCGAGTACGAACCCGTTGGAGTCGCCTTCGAGCGCGCGGTCATGGGGATGGCTGGCGACCACAAGAAAAACACCCAATTTGGTGCGCTGCTCCTACTGACGCCGCTCGTCCGTGCGACGAGCAACGACGAACTCACGCCAGCGGGTGTCGAGCACGTCATCGAGAACACGACCGTCGAGGATGCCACGAACTTCTATCGGGCGTTCGAGCAGGTCGATGTGTTCGTTTCCGAACCATCGGAAGCGTGGGAGGATCTCGACGTTCGGCGCGGTGCGGCCGCCATTCCTGCGGTCGAGGAGGAGGGATTGACGCTGTTGGACGTGATGGCGCTCGGTGAGGACGAGGACGATGTGGCCCGCGAGTGGACCGGCGGGTTCGAGCGCTCCTTTACGGTCGCAGAGCGGATCGAGGAGCTATCGGGTCCGCTCTCGGATCGAGCGTCGACGGTGTTCTGCGAACAACTGGCCGAGCGACCCGACACGCTCGTCGCGAAGAAACACGGCGCTGCTGTCGCTCGCGAGGCGAGCGAGGAAGTGGCCGACGCGCTCGGCGACGAGAGCGAACTCGACGCACTCGCAGCGAAATTTGTCGAGCGGGGGATCAACCCCGGAACGACCGCGGATATCGTCGCCGCCGGCCTGTTTATCGCGCTCGAACGGGGTGTGGGCCGGTGAGCGAAGGGCGAGAACACGCTGAAACCGGGTGGCCGGTCGAATTCGGGGGAGTCGTCGAATCGGTCGTCGCCACACTCGGGCCGAACGAGCGCTGGAACGTCGCCGCACTAGGGCTCTTCGCGGGCGAGCCGGTCACCGCTCGAACGTGGGGTAACACCAGAACTCGAAGGAACTTCCACCGTGAGGGCGAGGGGTACGTCCAGTTCACGCGCGATCCCCTCGAGTTCGTCGAGGCGGCCTGTTCGATCTACGAGCGCGACGAGCCGCTCCTTCCCGCCGTCGATGCGTGGGCTCGCGTCGGGGTCGAACGGGTGGGCAGGGGTGAATCGGACGGAACCCGTTGGGAAGAATGGGAGCTCCAGCCAGTCGAATCGGCGGTCGAGACTCGGGTCGTGTCGACGATTTCTCGTGGACACGCCGCCGTTATCGAGGCGACAGTCGCCGCCTCCCGGCTCGACGTGGAGAGCTACGACACCGCCGAACTGATTGGGCGACTTTCGTATTTCGAACGGGTGGTCGAGCGCTGTGGTGGCGAGCGCGAGCGAGAGGCCTTCTCGCGGCTCACCGAACACTCGGGCTGGGATCGGCGAAACGAATCCTTTTAGGCCGACACGGAAGATATGTGAGATATGGCGATCAAACCGGCATACGTCAAAAAGACGGGCACGCTCCTCATGGAGCGCTACCCGGAGGCCTTCGGCGGAGATTTCGAACACAACAAGAAAAGCGTCCGCGAACTCACCAACATCGAGTCCAAGGGCGTTCGCAACCGCATCGCGGGCTACGTCACCCGCAAACACGACCAGCAGCAGCCGGCCCAGTAACGTCGATTCTCGCGGCAGTTCACACGAACTCTCAGGTAGGCCGCGCCTTCCAACAGCATTTGCCCGTACCGCAAGGGCCATCAAACTCACCGGATCCAAACCGTTTTGAACAGCTCCGATCCTATCCTCGCTAATGACTCACACTGTCGGCATTCTCGGCGCGACCGGCGCGGTCGGCCAGCGACTCATCCAGCTTCTCGATCCCCATCCCGATTTCGAAATCGCAGCCCTCACCGCGAGCGAAGACAGCGCGGGAAAGCCCTACCGAAAGGCCGCGAAATGGCGCATCAGCGAGCCGATTCCCGACGACGTTGCGGACCTAACCGTATCGGAAACGGATCCCGACGCGATCTCCGACGACATCGACCTGCTCTTTTCCTCGTTACCCTCCTCGGTTGGCGAGCGTGTCGAATCCGGCTTCTGCGAGGCGGGCTACGTCGTCTCCTCTAACTCCTCGAACCAGCGCATGGCCGAGGATATCCCCTTGATTATTCCGGAGGTGAACGCGGACCACCTCGCGCTGCTCGAAGTTCAGCGCGATTCGCGTGGCTGGGACGGTGCGATGGTCAAGAACCCGAACTGCTCGACGATCACGATGGTTCCGACCCTTGCGGCGCTCGACGACTTTGGCCTCTCGCGCGTCCACGTCGCCACCCTGCAGGCGGTCTCGGGCGCGGGCTACGACGGCGTGACCTCGATGGAGATCATCGACAACGCCATCCCGCATATCGGCGGCGAGGAGGAGAAAATGGAGAGCGAGTCCCGAAAATTATTGGGAAAGTTCGACGGCGCGGAGCTCTCAATGCACGACGCGACCGTTTCGGCTTCCTGTAACCGAATCCCGACCTTGGATGGTCACCTCGAAAACGTCTGGGCCGAGGTCGAAGACGAGATGAGCGTCGAGGACGCAATCGAGGCGATGGAGTCGTATCCCTCGCTCGATCTGCCCTCTTCGCCCGACCCCCTGATCGAGGTGTTCGAGGAGCCCGATCGGCCCCAGCCCCGACTGGACCGCGAGCGAGAAGAGGGGATGCAGATCTGTGCGGGCGGGCTGCGCGAGAGTGAAACTGGAGTTCAGTACAACTGCCTTGCGCACAATACTCTGCGGGGAGCAGCGGGCGCGAGCGTGTTGAACGGGGAGCTGTTGGCCGAGCAGGGCTATCTCTGAACAGCGAACAGGGTGTTCCAGCGAGCGCAGAACCAACTACGCATCGTTAGCCAGTCGTTCGAGGAACTCGGCGGGCCTGAGGATCTCGATGCCGCGAAACGAGCCGAGATCGGTGAGATGCGTATCCCCGGAAATGATGTAGTCGGCGTCGGCTTCGACGGCACATTCGAGGAATACGTCATCGTCCGAATCGGCATCGATAACCTGTAGTTCCTCTTCCGGTTCGACGAGAGTTGCAACCTCGTGATACTCCTGTACGAACTCCTCACGCCGCTGCTCCGATCGGAAGTCGATCGTAGCCCAGTACGCGGTCGAGTTCGCCGATCGCTGCTCCCGAGG
>JADFQH010000161.1 GCA_022561895.1 Methanobacteriota archaeon
AGGGTCATCGCCGCCGCCGCAACCAGACAGAGCAGCCACATCAGCCGCGGCTTCATCAGGCTGAAGTAGGCTCCGAGGGTTGCCCGAAACCCGGCTGTCGGTGCCGAAACGGTGGGCGTCGGCTCCGGCGTGGGTTTTCGTGGGAGTTCTGAAGACGGATTTTTGGTGAGTGACTCGTCGCGCTCTCGCGTCGGAAACCGCTGTTCGAGCGCCCACGCGAGTCCGACGAGCAGGCCGCCGAAGATGAGCGTTCCGACCAGCAGGTGGATCGCAGAGATCAGTGCGGGCGCGCCGGTGGTGGCGACGACCGCACCGATTCCGACCTGTATGGGATAGAGGGCTGCGGGGATCAAAAGCGCCCACCGCACGCGCGTCGATTCGGTTCGCCAGCCCACAACGAGGCTCGCGATGACGCCGATCCCGACGAGTGCGGCGAGCAGGCGGTGTGTCCACGCGATGGTGACGGCCGCCCCGTCGAAGGGGTAGCTCCCGCCGCAGGCGGGCCACGTCGAACAGGCCGCCGACGCATCGGTGAGCGCGGTCGTCGCGCCCGCGATGACGAGCAGATACGCGCCCATCGCGGTTGCCGCAAGTAGGGGAAGAAAGCGCGACCGGTCAGCAGGCTGTTCCGTGGTAGACACGTCTACCTAGGGGTTGGAGTGGGCGTACTTAGACTCCGCGGTGTCGCTCGCCGCGGTCGAAAACGCACACATTTATGCTCGTTCTCGCAAAGCACAGGATATGAAACGGACCCGGAGTGTCCTCGTCCTCTGTGCGGGGCTCTTTCTGTTTGCCGTAGAACCCGCTGCGGCACAGAACTCGATCAACGATCAGCTCATTGGCGACCTGAACAACGTGCTTCTGTACGCCGCGATCCCGATCACCCTGCTGGTGCAGGCGATCCTGATCTACGCGGTGTTCAAGTTCCGCAACAACGACGAGCCGCGCCCAACCCAAGAGAACCGCCGACTCGAAATCACGTGGACCGTCGCGACCGCGATCGTCCTGCTCTTCGTCGGGCTTGCCTCCTATCAGGTGATGGCCGACCCCTTCATCACCCACCAGTACGACGACGAGCCGGGTCCCGACGACGTCGAGATCGAAGTCGTCGCGTTCAACTACGGCTGGGAGTTCAACTACGAGAACGAGGATATCTCGGTCGGCGCTGAGGAACCGGTGATCCCGACCGACACCGAGGTGTATTTCGACGTAACGGCGGATGAAGAGCAGAACTCATACATACATGGCTTTCACGTCCCTGATCTCGGGCTGAAACAGGACGCGAATCCGGGCCAACATCACATGGTGAAGACCGAGGTCTACAACGAGGGCGAGTATCAGGGCTACTGCTCGAAGTACTGCGGTGTGGGCCACTCGAACATGTACTTCACCATCACCGCAGTGGATGACGGCGAGTATCAGGACTGGGTCGAAGAGCAGCAGGCTGAAAACGGCGACGAAGAAGCTGCTGAAGAAGAGGAGATGATGGACGAAGCGGCTGAAGAGGAAGAGGCGGCCGCTGAAGAAGAGGAGGCTGCCGAGGACGCGCAAGCCGCTGAGGAGGAAGAAGCGGCCGGTGAAGAGGACGAACCCGGTGACGAAGGCGAAGACGGCGAAGACACCGGCGACGAGTAACTCTCTCACGTCGAATTTTTTACAACGGGTCCGTGGTGTGCGATAGCTCGTGTGTGACGCTCTTTAATATCCGAGAGTACGTACTCGAACCATGACCGAAGAGGTTCTTTTCAAAACCGAACAGTCACGAAGTCGCGGCGAGATCGCACAGTACCTCCGGACGGTAGCCGACAAGCTAGACGAGGACGGGAAGCTCTCGCTCAGCGCGGGCGAGGAATCAGTCGAGATGGAGGTTCCCGAACGTCCGACGTTCGAGATCAAAGCAGAACGCGAAGAGGAGAGCGACGGCACCGAACTCAGCGTCGAGTTCGAACTCGAATGGGACGAAGAACAGGAAGGCAACGGCAGGAGCGGCGGCGAGTTGACGATCGAGTAGTGAGTGGACCCAACAATCAGTACTCGTACAGCTCTGCGTAGATCTCTTTTGCGACTGATAGCGCCTTCTTTCGATTCGTTAACCAGACGGTTCGTTGTCGTTTCGAGGCGTATTCAAGCGGCACATCGGCGTCATCATCCATCTCATCTAGTATATCGAGAGGTAGCTCCTCGTTTTTCGAAACTTTCCGTTCGAGGAGTTCGTCGGCAGTCATAGGAACGCCACCAGTACGACTTTTGATAGACCGAACACTACTGAGTGTTTCCAACACGTCAGCCTTGACCAAAGCTCGTTCGTCCGGTGTGCCCGCCATCTAATCGTCACAACATCCACGACTTCATCTAATCAACGTACCGGAAGACGACCGACACAGCTCTAACACCACTGCATTCATGCAGCATCAAGCTGCGTAGCTGCAAGGTTTAAGACGAATGCCCTCGTACCTCTCACAGAGCCATGTCACAGGACAATCTACAAACAACCACTGATGAATCAGCGTTCGTCAAACTGCTGGGAACCGAAGGCCGAGTCCGGATACTGGATGTACTACTGCGAAAACCGCATGTCACGCTAACACGCGCGGAGATCGCGGAACTTGCTGGAATCGACCCAACAACGTTCGATCGGAACAAGGAGATTCTGAGACAACTGGGTTTACTCAATATCAAAAATCAGAACGGGCGCACAACGGAATATACGATCAACACTGATAGTCACATCTCAAAAGTTCTTGGTACCGCTCGTTCCGAGTTATTGGAACATGCGACAGAACCCAGAAACCACAGAGGAGTTGATCAGAACAAAATAAAAAAGGCAATTAAGAGCCGTACAGACGGTAACGCCATTGCAAGCGAAGCAGATGCCCAAATTGCAAAACAACTCGCAAGAGAGCGGGCATACTAACACAATGGTTGAGTTGGAACGGAACTACGACAAAGGACTCTCAACGCCGTACTATTACGTTATCTTCCACGAAGTTGATGATTTAGAACCTATTGCAAACCTAACTGAACAAAATCCCATTCCGATCCCGGAACGGGGAGACACCGTTTCGTTGGCAAGAGGTGACACCCAAGAGGACGGTGGGATAACGAGCGAGCAAGTCGGGTCCTTTGAGGTGGTCGACATCGAATACGAGTATTCTCTGACTCAGAACACGCATCGTGTCACGGACGATATGGAAGAAAACAGTCCAGACGTACTTGCGATAGTCGTCGACGTTACGGTTTCGCGTGTAGATTGAACGACTTTCGATTCTATACCACCGCACCGATATACAGCACAACGACGAGGAACACCCAGACGACATCGACGAAGTGCCAGTACATCGAGACAGTCGAGACGGAGGTGTGGCGATCCGCGGAGTACTGGCCGTAGAGTGCTCGAACGAGAACGATCGTGATCAGCACCGCACCCATCATCACGTGTAGTCCGTGCAGCCCGGTCAACCCGTAGAAGGCGCTCGCATAGAGCGCTTCCTCTGCGGCGGCGAGCGTAAAGCCGTAGTGGATGATGAACTCGTAGTACTCGTAGCTCTGGCCCGCGAGGAAGATAATACCGAGAACAAGCGTCGCGATCAGTCCGATGATGAAGTTCCGGCGGTTGTCATCGAGCAGCTGGACGTGCGCCCAGTGGATCGTCCCGCTCGAGATGATCAGGATGAGCGTGTTCGCGAGGACCAGTTCGTTGATGATTGGGATCTCGACCGCGCCAAGTGAGATGGTTCCCGCAAGGAGTGGCCCGGAGATCACCTCGAAGTCGGCGGGCGGCCACGAAACGATGCGGATCTGGAAGTAGTAGACGAAGACTGCTCCGAAGGTCGCCACCTCAGTACATAAAAAGAGCAACATCCCCCAGCGGAGGCTGCCGTTGCCGTGGCCTTCCTCGTCCCAGAACGCCTTGATAAAGGCGTGATATGTCCAGCCGTACAGTCCGGCGAGGAAGACGATGACACTGGCAAGAAAGACGCCACCGCCGACGACCGGCGCGAGCGGTAGCCCCCCGAGGGCGAGAATCGTCAGCGCAGCACCGATGTAGATCCCTGAGGCTCCAACGGCGGTGATAAAGGGCCACCAGCTGGCTTCCCCAAAGCCCTTCGGCCAGTCTTCGACGGCCGGTAAGTGATGGCCATGGTCGTCATCATGGCCGTGATCGCCATCAGCGTCTTCGGAAATACTCATGCTCTGGGCTTTTGCGTCGATTACCAAAAAGCCTCCCAACCTGCGCCGATCACTCGCACGCGGGGAGACCCTATTCTTTGTAGCCGTTCAGTTCGATGGGTTTTCGGTTGACTGTCCCATAGGAGCGGTATGGAAGAGCAAACGGGGCTGAGCGACCAGTACCGAAAGGCCAGTCCGTGGCCGTTGTTCATCGCCCTCGGGCTTGCGCTCGCGGAGGTCGGCGTGTTCCTCAACATCGTTCCGTTCGCGGTCGGCGGGCTGGTGTTGCTCGTTGGAAGCCTCGGCGGGATCATGAGCGAATCGGGCTACGTGGCGACACCATGGCCGTTTATCGGTCTCCTCGGGATCGTTTTCGCGGTCATCGGCATCGTTCTGCTGGTGCTTTATCCCCTTGGTGGGGGCGGGGCCTTCGATATCGGATTCCGCGGGGTTGCGATCGCCGTTGGCGGCGTTCTGTGCATGGCCGGATCGCTCGTTGGACGGCTGTTTCTACAGGATCGCTCGCCAGTGTAAGCGACGAACCACTAGCTATTTGATCGCCCGCCCGGTAGGTCGGGTATGAGCCGACTGTTCGATGATCGCGTCTTCAACAAGGAGACGCTGCTCGATTCGACGGTGAACCTCGTCCCGTTTGGAATCATGCTGTTCTTTCTCGTACTGTTTACGGTTGCGACCCCAGAGGGCTGGCAGGACGGGTCGCTGATGAGCATCTACATGCTGACGATCATCATCAGCATGATCTGGGGGCTGTTGCATCTAACCTACGCGACGGCAAAGCGAATCTAAAAGCGCGCGCGCCTTTTGTGAGTTCGAAAGCGACAGCGGACGATGTTTCGAGGGGCAACGAGAGACAGTACCTATCACCGGCTGGCGGTTTTCGCGCGAGCGGAACCTAACGTTTCATTACGCTCCGATTCCGAGGGTCGGGTATGCAGATAGACGGGCAGATTGCTTTGACCGTCCTCATGGGGCTTTTCCTCCTGATCGTCGCAGGTTGGCTCGCCCGCATCGAGGACTGGCGTTCGTACACACCGCTCGCCGGTGAGGGTGGGCGCGCAGTCGATGATACCGCTTACGGAACACAGGAGAAACCGGGAGGACTCACTAGATGGGTGACGACCGTTGACCACAAGGATATCGGCATTCTCTACGGCCTGTTCGGTCTCACCGCGCTCGCGTGGGGTGGGGTTTCGGTGACGCTGATGCGCACCGAGCTGTTCTCGCCCGAGTCGGTGCTCGTCCAACCCGAGATGTACAACGCGCTGATGACGAGCCACGGGATCACCATGCTGTTTCTGTTCGGGACGCCGATGATCGCGGCGTTTGCGAACTACTTCATTCCCCTCTTGATCGGCGCGGACGACATGGCGTTTCCCCGGATCAACGCCATCGCCTTCTGGCTGCTTCCCATCTCGGCCATCCTGATCTGGATCCCCTTCGCGCTGCTCGCGTTCGGCGTCGATCCCGCCCAATCGGGCTGGACGATCTACCCCCCGATGTCGATCGAACAGGACACCCTCGGGCTGGATCTCATGCTGCTTGGACTTCACCTCTCGGGGATCAGCGCGACGATGGGGGCGGTCAACTTTATTGCGACGATCTTCACCGAGCGCGCGCCCGACGTCGGCTGGGAGCGCCTCGACATCTTCTCGTGGACGATGCTCACCCAGTCGGGACTGATCCTGTTTGCCTTCCCGCTTCTGGGTAGTGTCCTCATTATGCTCCTGCTCGACCGGAACCTCGGAACGACCTTTTTCACCGTCGATGGTGGCGGATTCATCCTCTATCAGCACCTCTTTTGGTTCTTCGGCCACCCCGAGGTCTACATTCTGGTGCTCCCACCGATGGGGCTCGTGAGCCTGATCCTGCCGCGGTTTGCAGGTCGGAAACTCTTTGGCTTCAAGTTCATCGTCTATTCCACCTTGGCGATCGGTGTGCTCTCCTTTGGCGTCTGGGCCCACCACATGTTTACGACCGGGATCGACCCACGGATCCGTGCAGCGTTCATGGCCGTCTCGCTCGCTATTGCGATTCCCTCGGCTGTGAAAGTCTTTAACTGGATTACGACGATGTGGGCGGGCCGCCTGCGTCTCACGGTCCCGATGCTCTTCTGTATTGGCTTCGTTTCTAACTTCATCATCGGCGGCGTGACCGGTGTGTTCCTCGCTTCGATCCCCGTCGATGCCGTGCTTCACGCGACCTACTACGTGGTGGGCCACTTCCACTACATCGTGATGGGTGCGATCGGCTTCGCGCTGTTTGCGGGCGTCTACTACTGGTTCCCGCTCGTAACAGGGAGAATGTATCAGCGCCGCCTCGGACTGATCCACTTCTGGCTCTCCTTTATCGGAACGAACGTCACGTTCTTCGCGATGATCCTCCTGGGGTACGGCGGCATGCCGCGGCGCTATGCGGAGTACCTCCCGGCCTACGCGAGTCTGCATCAGGTAACCACGATCGGCGCGTTCATCATCTTCATCGGGGGGTTAGTCTTCTTCTGGAACATCGTTCAGTCGGCCATCGAGGGACCGCTCGTCGAGGATGGGGACCCGTGGAATCTCAAAGA
>JADFQH010000162.1:0-5704 GCA_022561895.1 Methanobacteriota archaeon
CGAAAAGAGCGTGACGACGAGGCAGTCGAGGACGCGCTCTCGGGACTACAGGACGCCGCCGGGGGCGAGGAGAACGTTATGCCGTACATCCTCTCGGCGGTGAAAGCCGAGGCGACGACCGGCGAAATCTGTGACGTGCTTCGAGAGAGATTCGGCGAATACCACCCCGGCACTGCGCTGTAGCCGACGGTTTGAGTGTAGCGGTGTATGAATAGTTTCAACGACTACCATAGCCGCATTCCCAACGCCTATCCTTCGCCGGATCTCATCTCGGTTATGGACCTGCCTACCAGTGACGACGTTTCGAGTGTGAACGGCATGCCGATGCTCGGTCTCGGAACGTGGGAGAACGAAGACGAGTGTGCAAAGAGCGTCCGGGCGGCCCTCGATATGGGCTACCGGCATATCGACACCGCACAGGCCTACGGCAACGAGACAGCAGTGGGTGAAGGGATCGAAAACGCCGACGTTTCCCGCGAGGGCGTGTTTCTCGCGACCAAGGTCTGGGCCGACAATCTCGCGTACAACGACGTGATCGAGAGCACCCGCGAGAGTCTCGACAAACTCGACACCGACTACGTCGATCTCCTGTACGTCCACTGGCCCGCCCGCGCGTACGATCCCGAAGGGACGTTCGACGCGCTCTCGGAACTCGTATCCGAGGGCGCTGTCGAAAACATCGGCGTTTCGAACTTCGAACCCGAGCAGCTCGATGAAGCTCGCGACGTGAGCGATGAGCCGATCTTCGCGAATCAGGTCGAGTGTCACCCACTGCTCCCCCAGGAGTCCCTGCGGGCCTACGGGGACGAACACGGGATCCCGCTGGTTGCGTACTCGCCGCTCGCGCGCGGTGGAGTGTTCGACGTACCCGAACTGGGAGAGATCGCAGAAAAGCACGAAGCAAGCGAAGCACAGGTCAGCCTCGCGTGGCTCCGCGAGAAAGGTATCACAGCGATTCCGAAAGCAACGGGAGAAGAACACATTCGAGATAACTGGCGGTCCCTACAGCTCTCGCTCGACGCCGAAGACGTGGAAGTGATCGACGGAATCAGGACGGAAAACCGGGCGGTCGATCCGAGCTTCGCCCCATGGTGAGTTTTATTTTATCGAAAAGCTAAAGTAATTTGATGTTAATTTGGCTGCATGGCAGTGCAGTCACACCGGTCAGGAACCGTTGGAGCGATCCGCCTCGATCTGCGGCGGTTACACGAGAGTTGGATGGAGCTGTTCTTTCCACGCCAGCGCGACAGCGCACACTCCGTGCTCGGAAAGTGGCAACCGAGTACGACCGGCGGGCGGGTCGCTTATGGGGGCTGGGCGGGCGTTGGCGCGCTCATCGTCACGCTGTTGTATCCGCTCGTCGTGGTCGGGTTCGCGCTTCGATTTTACACCCGTCGGATCGACCGGGCGGCGGCGAGTCTCGGCGTTCTCGGCGTGGTTTCGCTCTCGACACTCGTTTGGGGTGGGCTGACGGTGGTTGCACACTTTCAGTTCTCCCAGCGAGGGTTCGTCGCGGTCGCGGCGGCGGCGGTCGTCGCGACGGCTGCGGCGGCCGCCGCGGTCGTCTTCTCGCGCGTCGGTGGGCGGGCAACGACGGTCCTTCTCGCCTACCCGTCGGCGATGACGGCGATCTTCCTTCCCCCGGTCGTCGCTGCGCTGTTCTCCGTCACACTTGGATCGATGATCTTTCCGGGGAGTACGGATCTCGCGATTCAGCTGCTCGACGGACCGCTTGCGGTCGTCGGGGTAAGCGAGTTCCTCCGGGATAACTACACGCTCGAAGGCGTGGCGTACGTGGCGATGTGGTTTGCGATCGCGGTTCCGTTGGGATGGCTGCTCGGCTGTGTGGTCAGCCTCGCGAATCTCGTCCGACCATCGCGCTGAACATGAAATCTAAACGGTTATTGTCCCGGAGAATAGAAATATGACACTCATGCTGTTCATCGACACCGTGCGGTCGTACCTCAGCGAGACGGAGCCGATCGTCTCCGAGTGTCGCCACTGCGGGACGACGGTCGAATCAGGGACAGAAGAGTGTCCCGAGTGTGGCCAAGCGGAGATCGCGCGCTATCATATCGCGTAGTTCGGCGTTCTTGCGGGTAACCTCAGTGTCGTCGTGTATCGCTTGTGTCGGTTAGTGGCCGCTCTTTACGGGACACTGCGAGCACTCCGATCGTCGACCGACAGCCTCATTCTCGCTCGAACGAAGAGTCGTGTATGGAGTTCGATCTCCCAAAGACGGCCGCGGTGTTCGTCGCGCTGATCGCCCTCGGTGTCGTCGGGACGATGCCGATGATGGGGACTGGAACCGTCCTCATGATGGTGTTGCCCTCGATGGTGATCTTCGGCCTCCTCGTGCTCGCCATCGGCGTCAAACACGGCGAGTATCGCTCAACATACCGATAACGACGGAGTTGATCTACGACCGCCCTACATATAACCGAGATCGCGCAGCCGCCCCATCAGATCCTCCTTATCCTGCGCCGACCCGCCCGGTGGTGATATTTCCCTGTGTGCATTCCCGCTATCTCGCGCTACGTGGGTACTTCTGTTGGCCCGAATACAACTCATATTTTCATCGCTAGGACAATAATAACGAACAGTATTAGTGAGCAAGACAAACCGAATACCACTGCTGGCAAGACCGGCTCTATATTTAGAGTCAAGAAGAGAAAGAACAGCATAACAGACAGTACTAGGACTAAGGCAATAATCTTGACCCGCTCTGTGTTGCTTGGGCCTTGAGGTTCACGGATCGACCTTCTATAATCCAGCATACCTACAATCGATCCGATCGCAAACCCGATAGCTATTGGCCAAAGACTGCCTCTGACAACACCGAGACCATCACCTCCCGTTTGGATATAGACCCACGAAAATCCGAGACCAGCTACTACGAGATGAGATAACAATACATTCTTCGAAGATCTATATCGGCTCTCTTGCATAGATTACATATAGGTTGCGGTTAGTTATGCCTCGATACGGTGGCTGTATGTCCCACCCATCACCACACACATTTATCACTTGAGTGTCAGTATCCGTGCACATAGAGCACCCCACGTCCCTGTGTGCTTGAAGTAATGAGTTGCCGATATCAGCTACGCATAGTGCAGCCGCAGCATATCTAATTGCTGGAATCACCGCACCGACGCATGCACCATATGTTATCAAGGTATCCGCTACGCATGTCCATTCAACATCGGAACAGACCCTGCTCAAATAGAGACATTCACCACCACCACCGCCGCCACCTGGGTCTAAATTGTTGTTATTGTTGGTTGTAAGCTCGCTCGAATCTGTTTGCAATTCTTCTTTTTCTATTTTTATCGAACCTCGTTCTGGATAGTAGTATTTCTCGATCCTCTCGTCGGTATCAATATGTCCTATGGACGCACGATGATCCACTTTGCTACTGTTTGTCCAGCTAAAAGCGGCGGATTCCGCAAATACGTTTGAATCAATATCCGCAATCAGACTATATTCGTTGGTGTCTACCTTGTAGACGTTGTATCTATATAGATCATCTAATTCTATGCCGAACTTACTAAGAAGCGCTCTAGAGTCTCCGTGGTTGAATGCTCTTTGTGAGATCTTGTTGGCATCATTACCCTTGAGCTTCACCACATCCGTGGAACTGTTTTTCGCTGAAACAGCCTGTGGTATGGTAATAGTTGCTGCACCTGATCCACCTATAGATTGTAGGATTCTACACCTTGTTATATCCCTATTCATTACTATACTTAGACATACAACGGTTCCCACTTATAACCTTCTCTTTTGCTAATCTGTATCCACATCACAACATTATCAGACTGGCACACAGATATATGAGTGCTGTTTCGATGAGCGCCTCCTCAGTGGACGTTTGTCCGTCAGACACTTACTTTAGCGTATATATGATAGCACCTGAATTGTTAATATATAAGTTGAATAGTAACAAACTATTGGTATAGCATAACATACGCAAATCTCGAAAAATACAGTTACCTCACATATAACCGAGATCGCGCAGTCGCCCCATCAGATCCTCCTTGTCTTGGGCGCGACCCGCCCGTTCAGTTGTTCCGTCGAGATCTTGGAGCCACGCCGGCTTCTCCTCGCTCTTTTCCGACCCCTGCTTGCTACCGAGCGAACGAAACCCCTCGAAGTATTTTGGTAAGACGGGCAGGTCCTTAGGCTCCACTCCCGGCGGAAGGTCAGCATCGTTCTGTGGGACGACTCCTACGGGATAGCCCTCGACTGCGTCGGGCACCACATGATTCCACATCGCATCCCAGACGGCGCGCTCGTCGAACTGAAGGATCGAATGAACGCGGTCGTGCGGTGGGTATTTTTTGGAATCGTGACGCGGGCTGAAGAAGGTCTCATCGGCGCGCGCCTCCTGTTCGTCCCAGCGCACGCCCGAGAAGATCCCGTCGAACCCCTCCTCGCGGATGATTTCGTTGAGCGCCACTGTCTTGAGTAGGTGGTTGCCCTCGTAACTATCCGCGCTGAACTGGAAGCTCTCGCCTTCGTATCCGAGGCGGTCTCTGAGTTCGTACCGGGTTTCCTCGCTCAACACCTCGATCGGGATCTCATCGCCCGGTTCGGCTCCGAGACGCGCGAACTCCTCGTTTCTAGCGTACTTGAGATCGAGATCCCACTCGTCGACCCAGTGCTCGACGAACGCAAGCACGTCGGGAAAGTGTTCGAAATGATCGATGAACACGACGGGCGGGAGGTCGAGATCGAACTCGCGGGCGACCTCACGGACGAAATACAGAACCAGCGTCGAGTCCTTCCCGCCGGTCCACATCACCGCTGGCTTTTCGTACTGCTTCAAAGCGATATGTGAGATCTCGATCGCTTTTCTGATCTTCGCGTCGAGCGTCGGGTAGTCGTTCGGGGTCTCGCCCTTTCCGTCAGTATAGTCGATATCGAGGTACGCTGGAAACGCGGCCATTGATCCCCTAGTAGGGTACCGGGTAGTAATTTATGGTGGTGCTATACGGCGTTCGTCGCCCGTGCGACCAGCAGAACGGTGAGATAGAACAGACCGATAACGCCGAAGACCGCGGCGAGTGCAACAGGATCGCCGCCATCGAGGAGGAGAGAGGGTGACAGATACGTTTCAACTGCATAAATTGCCGCTCCGATGGCGAGGAAGCCGACTGCGATGGTCAGTTCGGGGTCCCTAAAACGGTTCTTTACGGCCTGTGAACGGGTGGATTCGTTCATACAATCAGTTGGAGTCGGATCGATAAATAGATTCTTTGAAACCCGATCACACGGCACGTAGCGGGTCGTTACGGTGTGTTCTGCTGTCTCACACTGGGACGGCGTTCCGACCCGGTTGAGTAGGGTGGAGACCGCGTTACATGTAGCCGAGATCGCGCAGGCGCGCCATCAGGTCCTCCTTGTCCTGTGCGCGGCCCTCGCGCTCGACGGTGTTCTCGACATCCTGGAGCCAGGCCGGGTCGTCCGTGGATTTCTGCGTGCTGATCTCGCTACCGAGCGATCGGAACCCTTCGAAGTATTTGGGCGAGATTGGGATATCCTCCTGAGAAATTCCCTCCGGAAGGTCGTCGTAGCCCTCCGGAATGTAACCCTCCTCGGGATAGCCCGGAACCGTTTCGGGGACGACGACGTACCAGAAGGCGTCCCAGACGGCCCGCTCGTCGAACTGGAGGATGGGCTGGATGCGGTCGTGGGGCGGGTAGAT
>JADFQH010000162.1:5720-6004 GCA_022561895.1 Methanobacteriota archaeon
GGGTCGTGTCGCGGGCTGAAGAACGTCTCGTCGGCGCGCGCCTCCTGTTCGTCCCAGCGCACGCCCGAAATGACGCCGTCGATGTCGTACTCCTCCAAGGCGTTGTTCAGTGCAACAGTTTTGAGCAGGTGGTTGCCGACGTAGGTATCCAGCAAGAACGGGAAGGTGTCCTCCTCGTATTCGAGGAGATCCCGAACGTGGTGCTGGTTCTGCTCGTTTAGCTCGCTGATCTCGATGTCGTCGCCGGGCTCTAATCCATTGGAATCGACGTACTGGCCGACGTC
>JADFQH010000162.1:6039-6750 GCA_022561895.1 Methanobacteriota archaeon
TGCCGGCGGAATCTCGAGGCCGAACTCCTCTGCGACCTCCTTGATGAAGTACAGCGTCAGCGTCGAGTCCTTCCCGCCGGTCCACATCACCGCCGGGTTCTCGTACTGTTCGAGCCCCCGTCGAGTGACCTCGATCGCTTTTTCGATCTTCGTATCGAGCGTCGGGTACTCCTCGGATGTCTGTCCCTCGCCGTCCTCGTAATCGACGTCGAGATAGTCGGGAAATCCTTCGGGCATGGTGTACGCTAATGAGATTTAATTAGGAGGCACAAAGGGTTTGCGGCCTGTCACGAGGTGTGGTGACAGGTCGCTCGATCAGGAGATGAACTTGTTGTCGCGCCAGTTGATCCCGTTGGCCGGGGCGGTCTCCTTGCCGGGGCCCTCGACGACTTCGACCGTCGCGGGGCGTTTCTCGCCGTCGACGATCTTGGTCGCTTCGAGGTCGCCGTCGTTCTCGGCAATCGCGGTCAGCGTCCCTTTTTCGGCTTCCTGTGCGATTGCACAGAGCACCTCGAACATGGGGAACTGCAAGGCGGTGTTCTGAAGAACGGTCTCTCGATCGCCTTTGAACGCCGCGAACTCGACGAGCTCCGAGGGGATCTCCTCTTCCTCCTCGCCCCACGCCGGTGGCGCACCGGGTCCGGTTTCCGGCTCCTCTTCATACACGCGGGTTTCTGCAACGCTCGCCTTTAGCTGCGCAGTCGGTGTGTA
>JADFQH010000163.1 GCA_022561895.1 Methanobacteriota archaeon
AGGAGGTCACGGACGCCTACGAGCGGCTGACATAGCAGTCGTTGAAACTTTTGCACGTGTGGACGCTGGCGGCCAGCACCGGGAGCGCTGGCCGCGAATCCGCACACGGGTGTGTATTGACGTTCAACGACTACTATAGCTCGAACCTGCTCGAAGGCGAGCAAAAGCGATCGCGGCATACACAAGCAGGTTCGAACCGCCTATCCCTGCATAAGACTGCTGACGACATCCTCCACGGTGAACAGCCGTAGATCCTTCCGCTCCGTTGCAGCTTCTTCGACCGACTGTTTGAACCCGCTTCGGGAGAACAGCGCGTACGTCTCGGCGCGCTCAGTTCCATCCCGTGGCGTCCAGCGAAGCTCCTCGACGTGATCTTCGAGTCCTGAGAGTGCGTCATACCCGAGCGGCGAACGTTGGAACTTACACTCGCCGGCGATCAGTGTTCCCCCGGTCGTGAAGCCAACGACATCGACTTCGTGTTCTCGATACCACCACTGACCGACATCGGTGATCGTCCGCTCGGGGTACAGATCCCGGAGCGCCCGCTGACACAGCCGTTCGAACTCGCTACTCGCGAAGTCGGCGATTTCGGGCTCGATCAGCGTCTCGTATGCCGTGTCACCGAACTCCTCGTACCGGGTTCCGGTCCCGTAGATAAACCGGAACCAGAACCGGAACATCGGATCGAGCAGTCGATATCGCCCGTGGCGCGACGATTCTTTTCGCTCCGTAATCGGGACATGGCGTTCGGTCAGTCGGAGCCGTTCGAGACGGCTCAGATACTTCGAGAGCTGATTCGAATCGATCCCCGACACCTGTGCGATCTCGTTTCGCGTCGTCGTCCCGCCCGCGATCGCTTCGAGAATCGAAAAATACCGCGTGGGCTCGGTCAGCTCCATCCGGAGTACGTAATCCGGATCGTTGTGTAACGATCCGTGCTGTGAGAGAACGGTCCGAAAAACGGCCCCACCGACCGTTTCAGCGGTCGCTGCTTCTTCGAGGTAGTAGGGCGTTCCACCGAAGATCGACCAGAGGACGACCTGTTCGACGGCCGTGTACTCACCGCCGAGAAGTTCCATCGCAGCACCAAAAGGAAGCTGGCGGATATCCAGCTTCGTCGAAGCCCGCCCATAGAGCGGGCTGTTCCCGAGCAGGGCCGCTTCCTCCATCATACTGATCGAGGAGCCAACCAACACGATCGTCGCGGATGAGTCGTCCAGTTCGTGGTCGTACAGCGCCTGTAACACGGACGGGAGGCTCGGATCCTGCTCGACGAGATAGTGGAACTCATCGAGGACGATCACCGCGTCCTGTTCGGCTAGATAGCCGAGAAGCGCTTCCCACTCCGCTCGAATCCGCTCGATACCGGGAAACGTCTCGCTTGCAGCAGTAACAAACTGCTTGAGCTGTAGCGCTTGCGTTTTCTGTCGTGCCTGATACAGCACGACATCGTCCCGCTCTCCGAGCGATTGTTTGACGAGCTCCGTCTTCCCGAGCCGTCTGCGTCCGTAGATCACCGCTAACTCGGCGACATCCGAGCTATAAAGGCTCTGAAGCCGGTCGAGCTCCTGTGTTCGATCGACAAAACCGTTCATACCCTTCGTTATCGACTACTATACAGCTAAGATACTTCAAAGTATGGTACGTAAAAATAGCGTACTCTGGAGTATGGTACTTTGAAGTACGTTATTTTCTCACGACAGGAGCGATACGTATCACTCCCGTGTCCAACGGTATCACGAAACGAGTGGTTTTTGTCGCCCTCCCGCCAACCACTGTCCATGAGCCCTGACCGGGCCGTATTGCGCGAGGCGATCGAACACGGCGAGCAGGAAGGAGGGAACATCGAGTTCAAGGAGCGACTCACCAGAGCCGAACACCTCCAAGGGGGGCGGATGGAAAGCCTCGCGGCCCAGCTTCGCCACCGCGTGCTTTCGGGCGACGGCGAAGCGACCTACGTCGTCGGCGTCACCGATGCGGGCGGGATTGCCGGCATTCCCCCCGAAACGTTCTCCGAATCGATGGACGTCCTCTCGTTGCTCGCAGAAGAGGCGAGTGCCCACATCCACGACGTCCAGACCTGGAGCGCGGACGGCCCGAACGGCGAGGACGGGTTGGTCGGGGTCGCGACCCTCAGGACGGGTTCGATGCTCGAAACCGACGACGAACACGTCGTTATCGGTACTGCGGGTCACGTCGATCACGGGAAGAGTACTCTCGTGGGGAGTCTCGTCACCGGCCAGCGCGACGACGGCGAGGGCGGCACTCGTGGCTTTCTCGACGTCCAGCCCCACGAGGTCGAACGCGGGCTTTCGGCGGATCTCTCGTATGCGGTCTATGGCTTCCGGGAAGGCGATGCCGTCCGCATGGACAACCCCCACCGCAAGGACGACCGGGCGGGCGTTGTGCGGGAAGCAGACCGGCTCGTCTCGTTCGTCGATACCGTCGGCCACGAGCCGTGGCTTCGGACCACGATTCGAGGGCTTGTGGGGCAGAAACTCGATTACGGTCTTCTCACTGTCGCCGCCGACGACGGCCCGACCAAGACCACCCGCGAGCATCTCGGCGTTCTTCTTGCAACTGATCTCCCCACGATCGTCGCGATCACGAAGACGGATCTGGTGAGCGACGAACGCGAACGCGAGGTCACCCGCGAGGTCGAGCGCCTCCTCCGTGATGTGGGTCGCACACCCCTGCCGGTGGCACGCCACGGCGTGAGCGCGGCTATCGAGGAGATCGACGAAACTGTCGTCCCGATCCTCCAGACGAGCGCCGTCACCGGTCGAGGACTCGAGACGCTGGATGCGATCTTCGAGCAGCTTCCAAAGCGCGCGGGCGACGGGGGCGACTTCCGGATGTATATCGACCGGACCTACTCGATCACGGGTGTGGGGGCGGTCGCTTCTGGAACCGTTAAATCCGGCGTCGTCGAGACCGGCGACGAACTGCTGTTGGGTCCGCTTTCCGATGGGAGCTTCACCGAAGTCGAGGTGCGCTCGATCGAGATGCATTATCATCGTGTGGACGAAGCCCAGTCGGGCCGGATCGTCGGGATCGCTCTGAAGGGGGTCAGAGAGGTCGACATCGAACGCGGGATGGTGCTCGTCCCTCGTGAGGCCAGTCCCGAACCAGTGAGGGAGTTCGACGCCGAGGTGATGGTGCTCAACCATCCTACCAGAATCGGCACAGGCTACGAACCGGTGGTTCACGTCGAGACTATTAGCGAGGCGGGTGTGTTCACCCCCACAGAGGGGCGACTGCTTCCGGGCGACACCGGCTCGACCCGCGTGCGATTCAAGTTCCGACCGTATCTCATCGAGGAGGGCCAGCGCTTCGTCTTCCGCGAGGGCCAGAGCAAAGGGGTCGGGACGGTCATCGAAACGCGCTGATACGGGCGGTTGTCCTCGCGCAGACGGTGACTGGCGATCACCGGCAAACCGTTACAACCGCCCTTATGAGCCGGCGGATCCGAGGCCGCGACGCGAAACGTTTTAGTATGGTGATTGTTCTAACATCATTATCGATATGGGGGGTTAGTGCGAGATGGACTTGCCGTCGGGCTGCTTGCTAGCGGGTAGCTTCGGATGTTCTAACTATGAAAATGTGTGATCTTCTGGCTGAATTCAGGACATGTCTTGCATTGGCGCTGTTTTAGACGGACGTTCGACGCTGATGGGCAAAAATTACGAAACATTTTAGTAGAGGAACTGCGAGTCTTCCGGTTATCGCTATGGGAAACCAGCACGACTCTAACGGATTCGACGCGATCACACGCCGGAAGCTACTTGCCTCCGGCGTCGCGGTTTCGGGGGCAGCGCTTGCAGGCTGTCTCAGTCCATCGGGAGAGGGCGATCCCAACGGTGGGGAAGGAGAGGGTGTCAGCGGCGACCAGCTCAACTTCACCCAGCAGGTCGCGCCGATCGAGTGGGACCCCGTCGTTGCAAACGACGCCTACTCGGGGCAGATCTATCATACGATCTACGACATGCTCTATGAGTACCCGCCGGGGGAACTCGAGATGGAGCCAAAGCTCGCCTCGGACATGCCCGAGATCGAAGAGGACGGCCAGCGCTTCATTATCCCGCTTCGTGAGGAGCCGGAGTTTCACAACGGCGATCCGTTCACCGCCGAGGACGTTATTCACACCTTCACCGCACCGGTCGAAGAGCAGACGGACAACATGCCGGATTTCAATATGATCGCCTCCGCGGAGGAGATCGATGAACACACCGTGCAGTTCGATCTGGAGTTCGTCTACGCGCCGTTCGAAACGCTCACACTCCCGTCGACGTTCATCGTCAACGCGGCGGCTCGCCAAGACGACCCCGACGCCTTCAACACCGAGAACCCGATCGGGACGGGACCGTATCAGTTCGCCGAGGCGGACATCGGCGAGTTTGCGGACGTCGAACTCTGGGAGGACTACTGGGACGAACCCAGTCAGGTCCCCTCGATTCGGTACGAGCCAGCAGAGGACGACGCCGGGCGCGTCTCGCGCATCCTCGCACAGGAAACACACCTGATCGAGGGAATTCCGCCAGCGGACTGGGAGGACATCGAGGCAGAAGAGAGCATCGAGATCGCCTCCGTCGAGAGTACGGGCTATCTCTACTTCGCCTTCAACTGCGAGGAGGGACCGACCGCCGATCCCGACGTTCGCCGGGGGATTGCACACTGTCATTCGACCCAAAGCTTCGTTGAAGACATCTTCGGCGAGGCCGCAGAGTGGACGAACATGTCGGTCGCCCCGGAGACGGCCAACGCGATCGGGATGGAAGGTCCGGAGTACTTCCAAGATCTCGGCTACGAGTTCGACCCCGAGACCGCCCAAGAGCTGCTCGATGGCAGCGACGCCATCGACGAGGGTGATACGATCGACATCATTGCGCCGCCGGACGATGTCCGCCAGAACTGGGCCGAACTCATCGCCGACCGGCTCAACGAGATCGGCTACGGTGCAAGCGTCCAAGTCCTCGACTGGGACGTCTTTACGAGCACCTACCAGAGCGGTGACGCAGACGAGTTCCAGATGTACACGCTGGGCTGGACCGGTGGGAGCGATCCTGATGTGTACTACTACCAGCTGTTCCACGAGGACAACGCGGGCGTCACGCAGGGCCACTACTACGACAACGCCGAGTTCCACGAGACGATCGTCGAGGCACGCCAGACCTTCGATGAAGCCGAACGCGCGGCGCTCTATAACGAGGTCCAAGAGACGATCTTAGAGGACTGCGTCCACATCCCCGGCTGGACCGATCTCAACGCCGCCGCGTATCTCCACGAGGAGGTCGAGGGGATCCAGGCGGATCTCCAGACGACGACGAACCCGCGGATGGACCACCCCGACGTGGCGCTGCGGTAGAAGCATCGGACGCGGTCGGAAACGGGGAGAGATCGGCCGTATCGACCTGAGTCGTCCTCCCGAAGAGTACTCATGACTCACTCGAATCAGAAATCAATACCGAGTTGCATAAGCGGATTCGGAGAAACGGGCGTACAACGAGAACGATGGGACTACTGAAATACACGATCTATCGGCTGTTGCAAGCGATTCCGGTAATGTTCGGGATCGCGGTCATCTCGTTTTTACTCGTCAACTTATCCCCCGGCGACCCGGTCGATTACATGATCTCCGAACAGCTCGCAAGCGAGGAGCTGATCGCAGCCATCGAGGCGCGCTACGGTCTCGATGAGCCGCTCTGGAAGCAGTTTCTCAACTATATCGGGTTTTCGTGGTTCCTCGGCTTGTTAGGAATTCCCGGCTTCGCGGACGCTCCAACTGGACTGCTACAGGGCGATCTGGGTCTGAGCATGTACTACGAACGGCCAGTCTCCGAGCTAATGCTCACCCGAACGCCGCCGACGCTCATGCTCGTCCTTTCGGCGTACGCCTTTGCGCTCGTCTGTGCGATCCCGCTCGGAGTAATCGCAGCCAAGCGCCGAAACGAACCGACCGATCACGTTTCCCGGATCGTCGCGCTCTTTGGCGTGAGCACGCCCTCCTTTTGGATCGGCATCATGCTGATCATCATTTTTGGGGTGTGGTTCGGCGTGCTTCCCACGGGACGGATGGTCTACCCGTGGCGCGATCCCGTTTTCTATGGCTATGACGGCCACCTCGAACTGTGGTATCAGACCGCTCGACATCTGTTCTTGCCGATGGTCGCACTCGGGACGCTCCAGATGGCCGTGATCATGCGCGTCGAGCGCAGTTCGATGATCGAGTCGCTTCAGTCCGAATACGTCCGCCTCGCACGCGCCTACGGCGTTTCCGAGCGCACCATCATGCGCAAACATGCGTTTCGACCCTCTCAGTTGCCCGTTATCACGCTGATCGGGCTGAACCTGACGACCTCGCTCGGTGGCGCGGTGCTCACCGAGACGGTCTTTTCGATCAACGGGATGGGGCGGCTGATCGTCCAGTCGATTCAGACGCTCGATTATCAGCTCATCCTCGGGACAACCGTGGTGTTGGGCTTCATCTTCGTTATCGGTGTGATCATCACTGATATCGCGTATGCCTACATCGATCCGCGCGTTTCGTACGGGGAGGAACACTGACAATGGCTGTTGGAGAACAACAAACGAGAGAGGACGAAGGGAGCAGCGAGGAGTTCGAGGCGAACGTCGGCTGGCGCTACACCCTCGGCAAGATCAAGGAGGACACCACCGCCCGCTTCGGGCTGTACGTCATCGGGTTCGTCCTCGTCG
>JADFQH010000164.1 GCA_022561895.1 Methanobacteriota archaeon
CGGCTTCGCCGCCGTGAGCAAAGAGTGGTGGGCGAGCAAAGCGAGCGCACCCGAGCCGGAAAAAGGTCCGCGTTTAGACAACGTCGCCCCGGACCGTCGCACCCTCCTGTCTAGCGCGATAGGCCTGCATGGTTTCTGCGGCCGTCTCGGCCTCCTCGTCGTCCATCCCGAGCATCGAAAGGGCCTCGGGAAGCGTCGGCAGCACGAGTTCGCCCTCTCGGAGCTTCTCAACCGCTTCGGTACTTCGTTTGCCGTCGATCCAGAGACAGACCCCACGCGGATCGAGGATCTGCTCGTAGTTTTCTCGGGTCATCGCCCCTTGCAACCGCTGGGTGACGTTGTCCTCGAAGCTCGCGTTACAGACCTCCAGATGGATCGGTTCCTCGTCCCCGATGAGATGGGCCGCGAGGCATTTCTCGGGGGCGGCATACCCGTTGTCGTTCGCACGGATCTGTTCGGGGAACTCCTCGGCCCACTCGCTCCGAACGGTTTGTCCGACCCCTCTCACGCCGTGGGTCTCTCGGAATTCGGCTTCGCGGGCGTCGTCACCGCCCCCCAACAGGATATCCTTCATCAAGTAGACGTCGAGGCGTTCGATTGGGTCCAATCCAAGGGAAATCTCGCCGTAGACCCAGATCTCCCTGACGGGAACGGCCATTGGTTCGGAATCGACCGTTTCGATCAGCCGTTCGATCCGCTCGACCGCCGCGGCGCGTTCCATTGGCGAACCTAACGGATAGACGGTCAAAACGGTTTCTCACCCCGCTAGTTCGCAGGGGGGTGTTCGAGTATCGTCCCGTCCTCGCCAACCGCGACCGACGGACAGTCGGTCCCGATGGCAACGGCGTGAAGCGTCGCCTCGACCGGCGTCGATTCGCGCTCCCACCCGCCTTGGATGCGATCGTAGATCGCGCCGTCTTCGCCGCTCACGAGACCGATTTCGTCGGTTCGGTCGATTGCACAGAGCGACTCCTCGCCGACGTAGCGCTTCGTCCAGTTGATCCCATCGTACCGAAACACCGTCCCATCGTCACACGAGACACTGATTGCGTTTCGGCTCACAGGTGCGATGTCGGTGAAGTCGGCCCCGGCGTTCTCGATCCCGATCCGCTCCCACGAATCGCCGCCGTCGGTCGTCTCATAGACGCCCGCGTTCGTATCGCAGCAGTAACCGGCCCCGTCGATGAACGCGACGCTCGTCATGCTGGAGCCGTCTCCCGGCGTCCGGGGTTCGTCCCACGTCACCGCGCCGCCGTCATTTTCACCGCGAAGGATCTGTCCGGAGTCATCAACGAGATAGAGGGTCTCCTCGTCGGCCGATCCGACGGCGGCGATGTCGGCCCAGTCGTTCGTGATGTTTCGTGGAGCTGAGTAGTCAGTAAACCGCAGCTCTTCTGCGTCGTACTGCCCGAGAACGCCGCTGTTGCCGGCGAACCAGACGTGCCGGCCGTCCGCGGAGACGGCCGCCCCACAGAGTGCGTTTCCTTGGGTGGTCGGCCCGCGTTCGAGGACGGTCTCCCAGCCGTCCCTGCGGGCGAGAACCGTGCCCTCGTCGCCGACGACGTACGGGCCATCCCAAGCGATAACGACATCACACAGCCCCTCGTCGGTCGGCGCGTCGACCTCGGTCCACTCCCGATCCGCACCGTTCGAATCGTCGGCAGCGACGGACGTTTGCGCCTTCGCCGAATCGGGTTCGCTCGACTCGGTATCAGCCGTTGGTTCGCCGGTCCTTCCTGCTCGCTCTCCGGGTTCCGAATCCGGACAGAGATGCTCGGAATTCGGGGCAGGATCAGAGCCGGAGTCGGGAGCTATACGAGATTCCGACCCGTCTCGATCGGCACGTTTGTCCGGGTCGTCCGCGGTGTTTGAGGACCCCTCGGTTGAGGAGTTACCGCTACCACCGGACTTCCCATGTATCGGTGCGCCAGTGGACTGGCGTTCCGTTTCGTCGGCTCCAGCGGTGTCCTTCGCGTCGGCTGCGTCGCCCATCGCAGTGTCGTCGGGAGGTGTCGAGTCGAAGGGCTCGGTTCGATCCTTGGTTCGTTTCTCGACGGGACCCGCCGCCGTTTCGGATTCGTATTCGGCGTGGCTCCCGGTATCGGGAACGATGTCGGCTAACTCGTCGGTTTCGGGATCCTCGTAGAGATACAGGACGACCGGTGGGAGGACGTAGATGGTGATCGCGAGAACGGCGAACGACCAGTGGACGAACACCAGTAGCCCGATCGCGGTCAGCGCCGCCGTGGCCGCGGTGTGGATGCCAGTGTGCGTGTACTGGCGATAAAACGCCCAGAATCCCTGTGATCCCTCCGGCATAGATGGTGGAAGTACGCGACTCGTCGTAATTAGGGTTGGCCCGGCCCCTCGTGTTCCAACCGGTCGAACTCTCCGTGTTACTCGGTGGCGGGCGTGGTCGGACGCTCGGTGACGATCGCGTCGTACGCCTCTTCGGCGTGGTAGTAGTCCTTTGGACCCGCGTCCCGAAGGAGGGTTTCTGCCTGTCGGTTGTGGGCGCGCTTTGCAGCCTCGATGCTATCGGTATCGAGATCAAGGTCCGCGGCGATCTCCGTCACCCACATGCCGGGATCGACGATCCCGATAACACGATTGTCGGCGGTGAACGGACCGTATTCGGCGATGGTATCCTCGGGATCGAAACGACCCTGCCGGGCGATCGTTTCGAGGGCCGAAACGAGATCTTCGTGGTCCACGTCGCTTCCATTGACAACGCCCTCGATAATCTCGGCGTCGATCGGGGCGCTGACGGCTCCCGATTGCGGGGCGGGATCGTCGCCTCGGGCTTCGAGTTCGGCTTCGGCGATCGGGTCGCTTTCGGCCTCGACTTCCGACACCGGCTCGTCGTGATACGGCGTGCCGTCGCTGAATCGCGTGGGAGTCAAAAGCAGCGCTTCGTCCATCACCGCCGCGGAGCTACGATCGAGCGAATCGGTCGTAACGGGGTCGTCGGCTTCAGTCGTTTCGAGGAGGAGCGGGTTGTCGGCGTCGTACGCGTCGGGATCGAGTTCCAGTCCTTCCTCGCCGACTAACGGGGGTGGGACCTCGATGAGGATTTCCTCGCCATCGCTCGTGGGCGTTCGTGGCTCCGTCGCTGCCTCCCGGTCTTCAGGATCGATCCGACCGACGAGAAGTCGCGGCACGTCGCCGCCTTCGATCGGTCGCCAGTCGAGTTCGGTTTCGACATCGAGCCAATCGGGTCGAACCGAACCGGGGACCACCATGCTGAATGCCCTGTCGTTCTTTCGGAGTTCGACCAGCTGCTTTTCATCAGTTATCGTGCCGATCGGGTTCTGGGACATAGCACCGATTGTCGCTCTACGCTCCTAAATGACGAGCCGGGCGCTGCAAGCTTCGGGAACGAAACCGTCATACACGCAAGTCGGCAAGGTTCGCACAATGAATTGTACGAAGTGCGACCGCGAGGCCGTGATGCATGCGGCGTACTCCGGGGCACATCTCTGTGAGGCGCACTTCCTCGAATCGGTCGAGCGCCGGGTGCGAAAACGGGTTCGGGAGGATTCGCTCCTCGGTGGCGAGGCGATACCCGAGGATCCCGAAACGTGGGTGATCGGGCTTTCAGGTGGGAAAGACAGCGTCGTCCTCACCCACATTCTCCACGAGACGTTCGAACGAGATCCCCGCGTCGAGCTAGTCGGACTCACGATCCACGAGGGGATCGAAGGCTATCGCGATAAGAGTTTAGAGGCGTGTGTCGATCTCGCCGAGGAGATCGGGATTCGCCACGAGGTCGTGACCTACGAAGAGGAGTTCGGCGTGCGGATGGACGAAGTAGTAGAAAACGACCCCGAGAACATGGCCGCCTGTGCGTACTGCGGGGTGTTCAGGCGAGACGTCCTCTCGCGGTACGCAGCGGAGTTAGGGGCCGATAAGCTGCTGACGGGCCACAATTTGGACGACGAGGCCCAGACGGCGCTGATGAATTTTCTGGAGGGTGACGTCGCCCAGATCGCAAAACACTTCGACGCCTCGTTGGGGAGTTTCGGACAGCGAAACGAGGGGGAGGCGTTCGTTCCGCGCGCGAAGCCACTACGGGACGTCCCCGAAAAGGAGGTCGCACTCTACGCGCATCTCGCCGATCTCCCGGCCCACATCACCGAATGCCCCCATTCGAGCGAGGCCTATCGTGGAGAAATCCAGCGACTTCTCTACGACTTGGAGGAGAACCATCCCGGAACGCGCCACTCGATCATGGCCGGCTACGAGGAGCTCGGCGAGATCGTCTCGGAGGCGCTCGGCGATCGAAACGCCGATCTCAGGGAGTGTACCGAGTGTGGGTCGACGACGACTCGCGAGATCTGTCGGAAGTGCTCGCTGCTAGAGGCGATCGAAGCGGTATAAGGAGGACTGATAAGGGCTGTTGCAACGATTTACCGACGATCGCTGACCCGCACGAGCGATCGTCGGTAAAAGACTACAACAGTCCTTATGAGGGCGTCAGCGGATGACGTCGAGTCCGTTGTTTCGTTCGAGTTCGTCCTGCCCGCCGTCGCTCTGTGCGCCGACCTGATCGCCGTTGATCGATGCGCGCGAGCGATCGGCCTGTTTTTGCGTAGAAGGCCCGAGGATCTGGGCGCTCTGGACGCCCGTCATGATCGCCATGACTCGCACCTTGCCTTTGTACTCCTCCTGGATCCGCGCGCCCCAGATCACGTTTGCGCTCGCTTCGAGGCGCTCGGTGATGTTGTCCGCGATCCCTTCCGCCTCTTTCAGGGTGAGGTCAGGTCCACCAGTAATGTGGACCAATCCTCCAGAAGCGCCGCGATAATCCACGTCCAGTAGTGGATGATTCATCGCATCGCGGACGACTTCGTCGGTTTTGTTCTTGTCCTGGGTCTCGCCGACCAGCATGACGGCAACGCCGCCTTGGTTCATAATCGCGGTCATGTCGGCGTAGTCGAGGTTGATCAGCGAGGGCTGCGTGATCGTCTCGCTGATTCCCTTCACCGTCTCGGCGATGATCTGATCCATCACCGAAAACGCCTTGCCGATCGGGAGATTTGGCACGTAATCGAGCAGGCGGTTGTTGTCGAGGACGATAATCGAGTCGGCCTCGTTGCGAAGTTTTTCGAGCCCTTCCTCGGCCTTTACTGTGCGAGCGCGCTCGACGTTGAACGGCGTCGAGACCATGCCGACGACGATCGCGCCTTGGGTTTTGGCGATCTTCGAGACGATGGGCGCGGCTCCAGTGCCGGTGCCGCCGCCCATACCAGCAGTAACGAAGACGAGATCGGCGTCGCCGAGGACCTCTTCGACAGTCCCAGTAGCCATCTCGGTTGCGCGTTCTCCCATCTCGGGATCGCCGCCGGCACCCAGTCCTTGGGTGAGCGATTTGCCAACGAGGATCTTCGTGTCGGCCTCGATCATCTGGAGGTGCTGTTTGTCGGTGTTGATCGCGACCGTCTCAGCGCCTTCGACGCCGATGTTGTAGAGCCGGTTGACGGTGTTGTTACCGGCTCCGCCACAGCCGACGATGACGATCCGGGGATCGCCAAACTCCTCCGAATCGCCGAGCTCTCGCTTGCGTTCCTGTTCTGCTTCGGCGTTGTCGAGCGCGTCGCGGACGATATCCTGCATGGATCACACCTTCGCCCACGAGCGATCGGGCTGCCGGGCGTCCTGGCTCACGCCCCGTTCGTCGAGCATCTCCCTGACTGCGGCGCGAATCGCTTCGCTCCGGTTCGGGAACTGCCCTGTTTCGACCATTCGTTCGACCTCTTCTATCTGTTGTTCGGGAATTCGCAGTGTCACACGTTCCATATTTCTTCCCCTTGTGTAAGACGAGGACCAGATCAACGGCCGTCGTGTCTTACAGAGTAGCCAGACCCGTCCCATCCGTGACGAGTCGATGGCTAACGCGTAAGACGTGTCTTACATGGCCATATCGTGCTTCCGTGAACTATTAAAACTACCGGCCGATGATCGACCTCAGCGGTCGAGAACGTCGGCCGCGGGTGTTCGACGACCACAGCCCGGACAGAACGCCCAGTCGTTACGCAGTTCGATCCCACAGTCACAGATAGCGGGGTCGTCGGCTTTCTCGCCGCAGTTCGGGCAGTAGACGTGATCGTCGTCGACGGTTTCCCCACACTGTACGCAGTGGTGTTTGCGCTCGGGTGCGTGTCTTACAGACTCCGTTTGCGGCGGACGATCATCATCCCTGGAACGGTCGTCATCGACAGTTATAGATATGTTTACGTCGGTTTCACTGTCGAGACGTTCATCGATTCGTCGATCGATTCGGTCGGTGATGAGCGCATCCAGTGAGTCCTCGGTCGCCTGCGTGGTGCGGTCGGAGCCGAGATACGCACGGAGGGCTTCGCGCATGACCTCGCTTTTCGAGGCGTCCATCGCCTCGATGCGCGCGATGAGGTCATCGTCCGCGCGAAAGGTGATCTTGCTCATCCGGTTCTAACAGGAGTACAAACTCATACTATATGAGTTTTTAGACTTGCGTCCGACAGCTGCCGGAGGCCCGGTTCGACGGCGGTAACGTTCGGCGAATAACAACCCTTAAGTCCGAAAATACACGACCTATAGCTGCTGACCGCTCTTAGCTCAGCCTGGTAGAGCAGCCGACTGTAGATCGGCTTGCCCCCCGTTCGAATCGGGGAGAGCGGATTTTCGTGGACTCACTCGGCAAGCGAAGCGAACCCGATGGGTTC
>JADFQH010000165.1 GCA_022561895.1 Methanobacteriota archaeon
TCTCGTCGATGACGACGACGTACTCCGCGATCGTCTCGAACTCGGCGTCACCGGTGACCGAGACGGTGTTCGGCGCGCTCGAACGAATCACGTTGATCGTCTCGATCTCGCCGATCTCGCCAGCGTGCTGGCCCTGTACCGCGGTGACCAGCGCGCCCTCTTCGTGAACGAAGTGGGCAAGGATCTCACTGTCCCAATCGAGAACGATCGAATCGCCCGGTGAGTACTCCGCGCCGTCTTCGACTCGAAGGTTGCGCCCATCGTGCAGCTGGAGCTGGGTTGCGCCACCCGGCACGTTGCGCTTATCGGCGATCTTACCGAGCTTGCCGTCTGCGTCTTCCTCGGGAATCGGCGTCAGCGCGAGCCGTCCGCCCTCGTCGGGGAAGACTCGATAGTACTCCTCGCGCTCTTCGAAGCCGAGGATGTCGAACATCCCGACCGGGCGACGGACATCCCGAACTGGTTCGCCGTTGATGAGGACACCGCCCCCGTTCGTGGCGTACTTCGCTTCCTTCTTCGAATCGACGTAGCCCAGTACGTCCCGTAGCACGATCAGGAGCGGAACGCCGTCCTCACCGTGTGGCCCTGCACGGGCCTTCACGGTGTAGGTGGCGGTTTTCCGTTCGACCGGCCACGACTCGGGTACTGAGAGTCGTTTCTGGTGTTTGCTCATTCGTCATCACCCGAGAGGCGCGCCTCTCGAACGTCGTCACCGAGGTCGAGTGCCGTAATCCGCAGGTTGCTCGCCTCGAGCGGGCGGGGAACCTCCTCACCGTCCGCTTTCTCGACGACACACTCCTCGACGTGGACGACCCCGCGCTTGAGATCGACCGCGAGAACTTCGCCGGACTCGCCGGCGAAATCCCCGCGCATGACCTCGACGGTGTCGCCGGCATTGACGCGCGCTCTGCGAGTTTCGTGCTCCTCGCGGAGCTCCTCGTCGAGCGTCGCGTGCAGCTGCTTGTGGCGCTCGTGCAGTGGGGCGTTCTGTGTCTCCTTTCGCTGTTTGCGTGGTTGTTTGCTCATGTTATACGATCATCGTTGCGGTGCTCGCGACGCTCCCGAAGCGCTCTGCAACCTCGCGCGCGATCGGGCCTTTGATCTCGGTCCCCCGAGGGTCCTCCGCATCGTCGACGATGACCGCGGCGTTATCCTCGAACTTGACGCGCGTGCCATCGGGTCTGCGGATCGACTTCCGCTGGCGGATGACGACCGCCTCCAAGATCTGGCGGCGCATCTCGGGGGTTCCCTTCGTGACCGAAACGGTGATCTTGTTGCCGACTCCGGCTTGAGGCTGGCGGTTTTTCACGCCCGAGTAGCCCGAAACGCTGAGAACTTTCAGCTCGCGAGCGCCCGTGTTGTCCGCACAGTTGATGAGCGATCCCTTCGAGAGACCCTTCGTAACGTCGGCTTTCAGCGCCTCCATTACTGCTCACCCGCTGTGGCTTCTGTTGGTTCGCCCTCTTCGTCTTCTTCGCCTTCTGCCTCCTCGGCCGCCTCCGTCGGGTCGATGGGACCGAGTTCGAAGTCGGCCTCCGTAACCTCGACGACGACGTGGCTTTTCGTCTTCGAGAGGGGTCGTGTCTCTGCTATCTTTACGCGATCGCCGACCGAGGCGTGATCGAGCACGCCCGGCACGTGTGCCGGGACGCGCGACCGACGTTTCATATACCGATCGTACTTCGGTACGAACACGTCGTACTCTCGCTCGACGATCACGGTCTTGTCCATGTCCGCGCTCGCGACGATGCCGTTCAGGATCTGGCCCCGAACGGACAGCTCGCCGTAGAACGGACATTTCTCGTAATCGTAGTCCGGATCGTCCGGCTCTGGTGGTGTTTCTACGTCTAATCCTATTGCCATTCTGATTCACCTGTGGTTTCGGTTCGTCGGGCGGGTCGTGAGAGCAGTCTGTCGCCATCCACCGTAACGTAAGCCGCCGGGTCGCGTGCGTGTTTCCCGGCGGTCTCGGCTCCCTTTCGGGAACCCGCGGCTTCATCTGTGGCGTCGAGTCGAAACTCGAACGTCGTGCCCGATTTCGGCACCTGTTTGTCCCGACTGTCGCGGATCGAGAGCGTCTTTTCGCTCTCGCTTACGACACGACCACCGATTCCGACGTAGTCGGAGCTATCGGCGCCGACGACCCGTACGCACAGGCCGTTGAGTTCGTGTCGTGCGATCGTCTCGGGTGTCAGTGCCATCGTTCGTTAGTTCTCCGTATCTTCTTGCGGCTCCGCCGCTCGGCGCTCTTCTGCGCTGTCATCTTCCTCGCCCTGAACCGTTTTTACGCGGGCGATCGTGCGCTTTAGCTCCCCGATCCGACCGGGGTTCTCGGGTGCGCCACCCGCGGCCTGGACGGCCTTCATGTTCAGAAGCTCCGTCCGAAGCTCCTCGACTTCCGCCTCGCGTTCGGCGGGCGTCATGTCGCGGATCTCCTCGACGTGGAGAATCGCCATTATGACTCGTCCTCCTCGTCGCCGTCGTTTTCCATCTGAGCGACGAGCTCTGCGGCCTCCGCTTCGATGTCCTCGTCGAGCTCGTCGCCGACCTCCTCGGCGACCTCTTCATCGACCGCGCCGGTCTCATCGATGAACTCCTCGTCCGCGGCCTCTTGGGCCTCTTCGACGAACTCCTCGTCGACGCCCGTCTCCGCGGCCTGCTCGGTCGTTTCGACCGCGCCTTCCTCGGCCGCACCGCCGGAGTCGGAGACGCCATGGGCTTCAGCAACCTCCTCGTCGACCTCTTCGTCGACGGTTTCGAGAAGCTCGTCGACGCCTTCGTCGGTTTCTGCGGTGTCGGCAATCAGATCCTCGACGTCCGCGTCGTCGCGGATCTCGAAGTCGTCTGGCAGGCGTGCACCCGGCGGAATGATCTTGACGTTCACCCCGATGGTTCCGAGCTTCATTACTGCAGTTCCTTGCCCGTGATCGACGATCTCCTGGGCGGGCTCGCCGTTGTGTTTGATATATCCGCGGTTGAACTTCTCGACGCGCGAGCGCGCGCCCGTGACTTTGCCCGCGAGGACGATCTCCGCGCCGAGCGCGCCGGCGTCCATGATCCGGTCGATCGTCGTGTGACCGGCCTTCCGGAAGTACCAGCCGCGTTCGAGGGCGTTCGCCAGTCGGTCGGCGACGATCTGGGCGTTCAGATCGGGCTCGTCGACCTCCTGGACATCTATCTGGGGATCGTCGAGATCGAATCGCTCTTCGAGTTGACGGGTCACTTTTCGGATGTTTTTCCCGCCTTTCCCGATCACCATGCCGGGCTTTTCGGCCTTGAGGACGATCTGGGTCCCCATCGGGGTCTTTGCGACCTCCATGCCGCCGTAGCCGGCACGCTCGAGCTCCGTCGCGAAGAACTCGTTGATCTGTGAGCGCTGCATCCCGTTTTCGATGAACTGATGTTCGTCGGCCATTAGTTTTCCTCCTCCGGCTCTTCTAAGATCAGCTCGACATCGACCTGCGGGGTGTTCCACGCCGTTGCTCGCCCCATCGCACGGGGCTTTCTGCCCGGACTCTCGCCGACCTTGTGGGCCGCAACGTGCAGGATCGTCATCTCCTCGCCGTCGTGACCCTGGTGATCGGCGTTGCCGATCGCATTTTCGAGCAGGTCGAGAAACGCCTTCGAGGCCTTATTCGGGTAGCGACCCGCATCCCAGCCGTCGATATCGTTTCGATGACCGACGCCGGTGTTGTGCGATCGGAAGGGGACCGATCGCTCCTCGTTGATGACTTGGTTGAGGTACTCGACCGCGTCGCCGGCGGTCATGCCCTTGATTTCGCGGGCGATCTCCTTGCTGTGCTTGTGGCTCATGGGACGCTCTCGAAGCATGGCTTTCGCCGTTGTCTCCGGGTCCGCGTCCACACTGTAGCTAATTCCCATACTTTTCACCTCATTTCAGCGGCACGAACTTCGAGGAACGAGTCGCCCCGATCCCCGCTTGTCCGTGTTCGACCGACGTTCGCGTCAACTGGAACTCGCCCAGATAGTGACCGAGCATCTCCGGTCTGACTTGGACGCGCTCGAACTCCTGGCCGTTGTAGACCGCGAACGTCTTGTTGACGAACGCGGGCACGATCGGCATGTCGCGCAGATGCGTGCGGATCGGGTTGTCCGCGCTCTCTTCAGGCTCGCGCCCGTCTGCTTTCTCCAGTAGTTTCTGCTTTTCTACCGAGAGACCGCGTTCGATACTTCGCCGCTGGCGTGCGGGCAGTAGTTCCGCGACTTCCTCTAACTCCATTGCCTGCAGCTCTTCGATCGTGTGACCGCGGAAGGTAAACTCGCCTTCCTGGCCGGTTCTGTAATCGGATGAACTCATTCGTTCTCACCTCGGACGGTGGTCATTTGTTGCCACCTCTACCGGTGCGCCGCGAGGAGATGTCCCCGACTTTCCGCCCCGGCGGCGCGTCGCTCGAAACGCTCTTGGGGCGACCGGGATGCTGGCGCCCTCCTCCTCCAAATGGATGGTCGACGGCGTTCATCGCCACACCGCGCACGCGAGGCCATTTCGTCCCGCGGGCTTTCATTTTGTGGTACTTGTTCCCGGCTTTAACGAACGGCTTTTCCGTCCGCCCACCGCCCGCAACGACGCCGATCGTCGCTCGACAGTCGGGCGAGAGCCGTTTGACCTCTCCACTAGGGAGCTGCACCACGGCCGCCTTCCGGTCGTGGGTGATCAGTGTCGCGTTGACGCCGCTCGCGCGAGCGAACCGTCCGCCGTCGCCGGTTTTCGATTCGACGTTGCAGACCGGAACACCCTCCGGAATCTCCGCAAGCGGCAGCGTGTTGCCGGGTGCGATCTCCGCCGAAATACCGATCTGGATCTCCTCGCCGGTCGCGATTCCTTCGGGAGCGAGCACGAGGCGTCGATCCCCGTCCTCGAACTCCACGTCCGCGACGGGCGCACTGCGTGCGGGATCGTGCTCGATGCCGATGACGGTCCCTTTGAGAACGTCGCCGTCTTCCTCGCGTCGGTGCGAGAGATCCGCCTTATACCTATGGGATGGTGCACGGAACACCGAACCGCCGCGGCCACGTCGCTGGCCTCTGATTCGCCGTCCCATTTCAGAACACCCCGATTCGGGAGGCGACTTCCTGTGCGTCGTCCTCGGCGGACAGTCGTACGGTCGCCTTCTTCGTTCCGTTCATGGTTACCTGTGTGTTTACCTTGGTGATCTCCACGTCGTACTGCTCGGAAATTGCCTCGCGGATCTGTGGCTTGGTCGCATCCAAATCGACGATGAACTGGAGCTTGTTCTCGAAGTCCATGTCGTTCATCGCCTTTTCGGTGATGAGCGGGTGCTGGATCGTCATCGTTCGGCTACCTCCGAGATCGCGCTTTCGGTCCAGACGGTGAGTCGGCCGGGGAGCGTCCCCGGCGCGAGATCCTCCGCACTGACCTCTCTGGCAGTTGCGACATCGACGCCGGCGAGGTTTCGTGCGGCCTTCGACGGACCGGCTTCGCTCGACGTAACGAAGAGGATCGATTTCGGCTCCTTGTACTTTCGTCCACGGGTCTTGCCCCGACCCGCGCGGACCGAGCGGCCCTCGTCGGCGCGCTCGATATCGTCGGCAAGGCCGACACTTTCGAGAAACGCGAGGACCTCCTTGGTCTTGATCAGCTCCTCGAACTCGTCGCTGACGACGAGCGGCAGGTCGAGTCCGTCTTCGAAGCGGTGACCTCGTTCGGAAACGAGTTCCGTGTCGGTGGTCGCGGCGATTGCGCTCCGGGTCGCGAGCTTGCGCTCCTTTTTGTTGATGCTTTGTGAACGATCCTTCTCGGCTTTCGGTGGGTGTGCCGTGCGGCCGCCGACGGCCTGTGGGACACGCCGTCCGCTCCCGTTCGAGCGGGGGACGCGAGCCATTCCGCGGCCCGTTCCCAACGATTCGGCCGAGGTGCGCTTTCCCGAAAAGGGGTCCGCGCCGTAGTCCTGCGTTCGGTTTGCTTGGGCGGCGAGGACGGCGCGCTTGATCAGATCCGGCCGGTACGTGGTCTTAAAGACCTCCGGGAGATCGATCTCGTCCGCTTGCTGACCATCCAAATCGATTGTGTTCGTGCTCATGTTATCCTTGGTTCGATGCGGTGGAGACGTACCGGACCTCGGGGTCCAGTCGCGGTTGGTCGTTCGGCCGGATCGCGGGCCGGAACCGAAGCACTCGACGATCGGGTCCCGGCAGCGACCCCTTGATCAGCGCATACGGCCCCGATACCTCGCCGTAGTTGACGAGCCCGCCGTCGGGGTTTACGTCATCTTCCTCGCCCAGCGCGATCAGGCGCTTGTTCAGTTCGGTGCGCTGATGGTAGCCGGTCTGACCCTGTTGGGGAACCGTCGAGCGAACTCGTGAGGGGTTCCACGGGCCGAGATTGCCGATGCGGCGTCGCCAGCCTTGGCGGGCGTGCTTGCCCTTTCGCTTCTGGACGCCCCAGCGTTTGACCGGGCCTTGTGTTCCCTTCCCTTTCGTGACGCCCGAAACGTCGAGATACTCGCCGGCACGGAACACGTCGTTCGCGTCGTGCTCGCCGTTCGCGTCGAGTAGATCGAGTGCGAACTCGGCTCGGTCATCGAGTGAACCGCCGCCGACGCGGGTCTCCATGATGTCGGGTTTCTTCTTCGGGACGCTACGGACCGCCGCGGGCGAGGTGTGGGTGATAACCCGTAGGTCATCGATCCGACCCTCGT